>DASSIO010000264.1:0-65534 GCA_035691825.1 Terriglobales bacterium
TGAGTTCATACGTAGCCATCTCCCATAGTTTGGTCTGGGGCACATTGTCCGAAGTCAGGCTGTAACCCATGATGGGAAAGCTGGCAAAGGTCATGCGATGGGCTTCTATCCGTGCGGTCGAAGGCAGCTCCGGCTGCACGCGTGAGATCGCCGCGTTCACATATTGCAGGGTCTGGAACATGTCTACGTTCCAGTTGAAGAACAGATCCACCTCCGCGGATCCGCGGCTGGTAATTGACCAGACTCTCTGTAGCCCCGGAACGCTGTTGACAGCTTCTTCCACTGGCCGCGTGATGGTGACCATCATTTGATCAATCGGCATAACGCCGTTGTCGACGCCGATCAGGATGCGCGGGAAATTAGTTTCGGGGAAAACCGAGATAGGTACGGTAAACGCCAGGTACACGCCCAAAATTGCCAGGGTAATAATCAGAAAAATCACGGAGCGGGAATGGGCGGAGAACCAATAGGAAGATTTCTCGCCGTTGCTCGGATCCGAGGGCCGGTTATTTGTCATTCTCGTCCTTCTTTTCCGATTTAGCGGGCGAGTTGGCCCCCTCCTTCTCCGGTTCCTGAGGGGCTTCAATCTTGATTTTGGTGTTGTCAGGCAGGCCGTAGGCTCCGGCCGTGATCACCTTGTCGCCCGACTTCAGTCCTTCTGTAATCTGCACGTTCTGATCCTGGGAAATGCCGACTTTCACCGCCGCCTGATGGGCCTTGCAGTCCGCTCCCGCCAGCATCACGTACTTACCGCCATCCGGATTGGTTTGTACCGCCACGGCGGGTACCACCAAAGCGGCAGGCACCGTCCCGGATGTGATGATCAGGTGCACACTGCTGCCGGGCTTCATCTGACGGTCCGGGTTCTTGGCCTGCACCCAGACCTCGACGGTGGTGCTGTTGGGGTCGAGCGCGGGACTGACCACGGTGACTTTCCCGTCCACCGGCGCATCGACATCGGCTGAGCGGATGCTGGCTTTGTCCCCGACCTTCAACAGCGCTGCCTGCTCCTGCGGGATGTGAGCGCGTGCAATGACTTGCGACAAATCCATCACGGTGATAAGAGGCGTGCCCGCAGCGGCCATTTCTCCCGGATAGAGCGAGCGGTCAGTAACCCAACCCTCGATAGGGCTGTAGATCTTTGAGTAGCTTAACTGCGCGGTGGCGCCCAGATACTTTCCCTTCGCCGACTCCAACTGGCCGGCGGCGGCTTTCAGTTCCTGCTGTTTGCCGATAGCCAGCAGCGCGTTCAGGTGTTGCTGCGAAATTTCGTACTGACTTCTTGCTTGCGCGAGATTTACCCCGGCCTGCTCGAAATCTTTGCGGGGGAGGGCGCCTTGGGCATAAAGCTCTTTGCGGCTGTTGTAGACCTTCTGCTCGGCGTCATAAGCTTCCTTGTTCACCTGGGCATCAAGCTTTGCTTTCTGGATCTCTTCCGGAAGGCTTGCACCGGTGGTAGTTTCGTAAGCCGCTTGTGCCTGGTCATAGGCGCCTTTCGTGTCCTGGGCTGCGGCGGTGAGATCCTTGTTTTCGAGAGTTGCCAGCAACTCGCCTTGGTGCACGCGGCTGCCACGCTTCACGTAGAACTTCTGCACGGGCGCGCTGATTTTGGGAACGATGGCTGCCTGTTGCAGCGGAAAGAGGATAGCGTCAGCAGCAACGTCTCGCTGCAAAGTGGTCTGTTGCACCGGGACAACCTGTACGGCGACCTCGGGCTCCTCAGGTTTTTCCTTCGAGCAGCCCACGATGGCTAGCAACATCAAGGTCATAGCAACGACGAATGGTTTTATGACTTTCATGCTGTCAAAGTGTCCCAGTCAGCGTTTGTAGATTAGCCTGCGCAGTACGGAACCGCAGCTGTCCGTCGTCATAGGCATTGCGCGCCTGGGTAAGCGTGTTCTGTGCGTCCACCACTTCCAAAACCGTGGCCTCACCCGCCTGGTAGCGCATGTTCGTCAGACGTAAACTCTCAGCCGCCAATTCCGCCGACTGCGACAGAATCTCGAGTTGATCGTGCGCGACTCGCAGCTCGTCATATAGCGACCGCAGGCCCGCCAGCAGCTGCCGTTGCGCGAAGCTTAATTCCACCCGCGCCTGCTTGCGCTGCAAGTTGGCTTGCTTGACCTTGCTCAACCCGGCGCCCCAGTTCCAAACAGGCATGTTTAAGGTGCCGGCAACGGAGTAGCCGAGATTCCTGACGCGTCCGCCTAACGCGCGATCGAATGGGCCATAAGTCGCGAATTGAGGTGCGTCAATGCCGTAGAAATATTCGAAGCTAACCGAAGGCAACATTTCCCACCAGGCAGCAGAGACTTCCTGGCCTGCTGCTCGTAAAGAGAAGATGGCCGCGCGCAGGTCCGGGTTGTTACGAGTACTGGCGGCTTGCACTTCATCAAACGTCGGAACCGGGGCTGGCTGGCCCAGATCGTCAACCACGCTGAAGTTCTGATTAAAGTCGGGGAAGAGAAGCACAGCTAGTTCCAAGCGGCCGCGGTTCATTTCTAATTCCGCTTGCTGCAGATCCCGTTGCTGGCCCTGATACTGAATTTGAGCTTTGATCACGTCGGAGTGTGCAACTTCTCCGCCTTTTTCGAGCTTTTGTGTGATGCTGAAAAACCGCTGAGCTTCGGTGAAGGCCTGTTGCTGCGTGGCGTATTTTCTTTGCGCCACCAGAAAACCGTAGTAAGCCTGCACCACGGTGACAACCAGTCCACGAGCTGCGATCTGCTGTTTGGCTTTGGCTACCGCCTCCAGAGCACTGGTGCGACGGTAGTCCGCGAGCATGCCTCCGGAGATATTCTGGGAAACTACTCCCTGCGCAATGTATTCATGTACTCCGTTATTGGCGATGAAGATGAAATTGTTGCCCGGCACTGGGACCAGACCGGCCGCCGTTTTAATGCGCGTGGGCTCCGTATAGATATCTCCCATTGTGTAGTTGACATTGGGCAGCATGGCCGCGCGGGCCTGGACTTTGTCGCCATGCGCCAATCCTGCCGCTGTCGCGGCCGCCTGGAATTGGGGGCTGTTAATTTTTGCTCTTTTCAGCGCGTCTTGAAGCGTGATGGTCAGCGGTGCATGGGTCTGCCCCCCGGCCGTGGTTTGTTGGGGTGAAGCAGATATCGATAGATCAGCGCCAGTCTGAGCCGATGCGGCTATCGTGCAGGTCAACAACAGGACAGCAATCGACCATTTCGGATGGGTCATCCTGGTTGGATCTCCTGTCTTTAAGCATAGATTGTGCATGGGCAACATTAAGGCAAACTGAATCGAAAATTACCTTGGATTCATATTTCTGGGATAACGGTGCGCTTATTGGAGGCAGTTTGGCTTTGGCAAATGGAAACTGGTATTTCCAATTGATCCATTACACATCGACTTACATGGATTCGATGACCGGCAACAGGTCCCAAACACGCCAAAACTCGTGCATCTCCTCTGGAGTACCCAGAGAAATCCGGGCGTGGTTGGGCATGGAGGGAAATTGGGGGCCGAGAAGAATTCCGTGCCGCCGGTAATGGTCGATGACAGTTTCGGCGGGCCGTAACACATTCATGAATACAAAATTGGCATGGGAGTCGATGGGCTTCAGCATGCGCTCGGTCGCCTGGTTAAAGAATTCCTGGCGGTCGTCGTCGGTCCTCTTAACGGAATCTTCAACCGCATCCTGACTGTCGAGAGCGGCGAGACCAGCCCGCGCCACGCTCCGGTTAATGCAGTCCTGGATCGAGAACCTTTGCATCCGCTCCAAAGCAGCTTCGGAGCCGATTGCATAGCCGAGGCGTAAGCCTGCCAGAGCATAGGCCTTGGAGAAGGTTCTGACCACGACGAGCGACTCATTCCGCCGAGTCTCATGTACAAAGGATGCGTACGCGTTGGAGGCATTGGTCGCGTACTCGTGGTAGGCCTCGTCGATCAGGACTGTCGTTTTGGCCGGGAGACCGTTTAGGAAAGCTTCAATCTGTTGCTTCGGAGTAATCGTTCCCGTGGGATTGCTGGGATTGCAGAGGTATACCAACCCGGGTGAATCATTCAGTCGCTTCCGCATGGCAGCGAGATCGTGGGTGAGTTCCCGGGTCAGCGGCACTCTAATTACGTGGGCTGCAGTGAACCCAGCGTAGTATTCCATGCCGTTGTAGGTAGGCTCGGCTACGACCAGAGGCTGTTGGGAACTTAGAAAAGCCTGGGCCGCCATTCGAAGCACATCGGTGCTGCCGGCGCCGAGCAACACTTGTTTCTGATCGACTCCATGCAAGCGGGCCAGCGCTTCCGTCAGTGAATCACGCTCGGAACTAACGTAACGGTTGGCCTCAGACGCGAACTTCTGAATGGCGCTTATGACCTTAGCCGGCGGGCCATAGGCATTCTCGTTTCGATCCAAATGAATAACCCTTTGGGAGACATCACCGCCGGGCGGCTTGCCATAGTGCGGGAGATGATTGGCAAGCTTCAGTCCGGCCGCGACGCCAAATAAATGGCAAAACGATCTTCTGGATAAGGTCATATCGCAAGCAGAATCTGGTGAGGTACGCAGGGGAAGTATAGGCGCGCGGCAGCGACTGTCCTCTCGACCAGTTTATTGCACGGTAAGTGTCAGAGCAGTCGTATGCACTAAGGTCCCACTGGTTCCAGTAATCGTGATATTTCGCGTTCCCGCGACTGCAGCAGAACCAGCCGTTAACGTCAGCGTCGCGGAACCGGAGGAGGTCAATGATGCAGGACTAAGCTGCGCAGTCACATTCGCAGGCAAGCCGCTGATTGTAAACTTTGTCACTCCCACGAAGCCTCCCGACGGAGTCAGCGTAACCACGGCTTGAGCGCTGGGTCCTCCCCGCGTAATGGTTATTGCCGTTGGTGAGTCGGCGAGTGAAAAGTCTCCCGGCGAATTAACCAGCAGCTTGACAGGTGCGCTGCGGGTGAGACCGCCGCCCGAGCCCATAATCGTGATCGTGTAGGTCTGCGGCAGCGCTGGTGGCTTCAGAGAGGCGGTACTAAGGGTCAGCGATGACGAAGTCCCATTGCTCATGGAGTTATTTGAAAGAGAAGCTGTCATCCCATTGGGTGGAGCACTGTTGCTGAGATTAACCGTTGAATTGAAACCTCCTGCCGCGACCAATTGAATCGAGTACGTCGCATTCTGCCCGGATACAACGACCTGTTGCGCTGGCGCCGGCGTAATCGAAAAATCAGCGCCAGCAGTCAATTGAATGAAGCTGGCTACCGAGGGCACTCCAGCTGAATTCAACAGAAACAGCATGTAATATCCCGGCGGCGCAATGTTGGAGTTGGGAGGCGCAGTTATCGAAAGCGCACCCGCTCCAGCGGTGTAGGTCAGCCCCACAAGCCGCTGGTCCATATCAAACGCATGTGTCGGCGCTCCCGGCCTCACCAAGACGCCCGACGTGATATTCGCCGCATCTGGAGTCTGTACGGTAAACGTTTGGCCGTAGGTAACATATGCCGGGGCACTCGTGATCGTGGGCCGTACAGCTAAATTCCCAGTGCTGTCGAATAGGTACGCAGGTTGGTAAATCTCCATCCGGGGGTCGTAGGTGCCCCGCTGGGGATTGCTCCCTGCCAGCCACACCGTGGCGTCAGCTAGAAGCAGAGCCGTCGAGTGGTAAAGGCGAGGGATTGCGTTCTTCCCCGCGGAAGAAAAAGTGTTGCTTGCGGGATCATACAGGTCAGCGTTGTAGCTTGCGGTGGAGGCTTTTTCGTCGGAGGCTGAACCGCCTATGGCCAACACCTTACCATTGGGGAGAATCACCGCATTCATCTCGATGCGCGCTTGGGACATGCTTGGTCCCCATTGCCAGGCAGGCGTGGCAGCCGAAAGGTCGATCAGTTCTGTGGTGGCGGTGGCGGTCGTGTTGCCGCCGAGAATCATGACAACCGGCTTATAGTTGCTTGCCGGCCACAGAGGAAGCAGAACGGAGCTGCCATAGGTGCGCTTCGCCGCATAATTCGTCGTAGCCACCACTCCCGACCAGGAGTGGGTCGCAGGATAGTAGTAGCGCGACTGATAACTTGGGCCGGAATAAAACACATTTCCGTTCGGAAGCACGTGCATCCGTGGATATAGCGGAGGAGTCCAGCCAGCCGAGTAGGCCGGGCTCCAGTTCCAGAGCCAAGGCGAGAAAATTTCTTCTTTGGTGTTTGTGCCTCCCGTTTCCGTAGTGCCGGAGAAGACCAGAACGCTTCCATCGGGCAGTATGGTCGTGGTCGGATACCAGCGTCCGTAGCGCATCGGCAACAGATCCGTGAACTGATTCGCGACAGGATCGAATACGGAGGCCTTGTTGATTCCCAGGAAGGGGTTGTACTTTATCGTTCCACCAGCGATGAGCGGGCGTCCGTCCGGCAGCACACTCATGCCGTTGCAAAACATATCCCAGGTCAGCGGAAAAAGCCTGATATTGCCGCTCACCGGGTTCCAGAGAGCAGCCTGGGAGTTCGTGACGGTGGGGTCATTGCCGGTGCCGGCTATGACGAGAACCTGGCCATTATTTAAGAGCGCAGCATGAATAGGATTAATGGGCATGGTGTACGGCAAGGTAGACCATTGTCCCTGAATGTTGGCTTGGGGATAGGCGCTTACAGACGCTATGGTAATAAGGAACGTAATGCTAAGAACAATTGACACTCGAGCTAAAACAGCTGACATCTATACTTTTCCTCGGACCCCACGGGTCGTGCTTGTGCATCTGGTTGCACAGATTGGGAATCGCCCTTCACCTGCTGTAGCGGCGATGCGGGCTAAAGCGGTGGCCGTTGAACATCACTGCATGAATTCTGCCACTCTGGTTGCCAAAAAGAAACAGGTGTTTGGCACGGTTCTGGACAGCGTTGTTTAAGGGCAGAATGCCGTCGCCCGGACTGGGCTGAGGGACAGTACGGAGGGTTCGGATGTCAAACAGCAGCGTTGTTAGCGAAGAACACTAAGTCCCTGACATTATGGTACTTCCCATAACTCAGGCCAATTCGGATTTTCCGCCGGCGCTCTCGGTTGAGGGCTCGTGTACGGGCACTGGCGTCATTTCCATCAACTCTCGTAGCCGTTTGATGAGCTGATTTTCTTCCTGAGAAACTTCCTGAGGTGAGGAGCCGCGACGCCAGCGGCTGAGCGTTCCGACAACTTTGCGCAGGAACATTGGGGGATATGCTCCAGTTGTGAATTAAATTTTGTGACTCTCTACTCTGGTACTACAGGTCGGCTGTGGAAGTCGAGTGCCTGATAGTGCACCTGGCACTTACATTTACGAAGCCTCGCCAGCCGGTGCGGCGTTTACACTTCCGTGCTTCTCGATTTCTTCTGCGGCGATGCGAAACCCTGTATTCGCAGCCGGGACGCCGGCGTAGATCGCCGTCTGCAGAAGCATTTCTTTAATGTCGCAAGGCTCTAGCCCGCGTGCCAAGCCTGTCGAAATTTGAAGGCGAAATTCCTCCCACCGCCCCAGAGCTGCCATGCTCGATAGCGCGAGCAGTCGCCGCGTCCGTTTCTCCAGGCCGGGGCGAGCCCAGACAGCTCCCCAGGCATAGCGCGTGATTAAATCCTGAAATTCCTTGGTGAACTCGGAAGCGGAGGCATTCGCCTGATCGACGTAGGCATCGCCGAGGACCCGGCGGCGCATTTCTGATCCTGCCCGCAATGGTTCCGGTTCGCCGGCATACAGAAAGCCCAGCAATGCAGCAGTAAAAGACCTTGGCCGTTCGATGTTGGACAGATGCGCTGCTGGTAGCCGAACCGCTTCGGCATCGGCAATCCCCTGCGCCAGTACTTCGCCATGACCTTCCCATGGCGTGGAGATATCTCGATCTCCAACAATGACCAGCGTTCGGGTTTTGATCTTCGGTAGTTGCGGCCTTACATCGAAGTCGCGGAGCGCCGCGCAGCATCCGATGTATCCCGCCGGGTCAGTTCCGAGGACAACAGACTTCACCGAGGCCGCGTATTCGCCGTTCTGGGTCAGAAATTCCGGCGAGAAAAACCGCTGTACTGACATTTCGGCGATGGCAGCCATTCCGCCCTCTTGTACAGCGCGGATTCGAGCTTCCCAATTGGTAGGCGGACCGAACTGAGGGGAGGTGTTGGCGAGAATGAGAGCGTCGAGTTTCTCCGGAACATGAATCGCGAGCCATTGTCCGATTGCGCCGCCGAGGGAAAGCCCGCAAAAGGCAAACTTCCTGATCTTCAGGACTTCCGTCAGTCCGATTACATCGCCGGCGAGCTGCTCAATTGAATAATCGCCACTAGCAACATCGGAAGCGCCGTGTCCCCGCGAGTCGTACCGTAAAAGGCGAAAATGCCGGACGAGATCACGCGACTGCAAATCCCACATGCTGTGATCTGTGCCAATGGAATGAGAGAGCACGAGCACGGGCGCGTGTTCATGGCCCTCGATGCGATAGAACAGGCGCGTCTGATTGACGGCCGCAAATGGCATTTAGTCCTCCTGCTCCCGATCATTTGACGCTAGAAGAGCAGTTTGAAAAGTGCCCGCCATGCCCAGATATTCTTGAGGCGCCTCCAGCTGATGGAGAGTTGTAGGGGTTAGATTTTGCGCGACACTTGGCATATCACCCAGTACTGCGGCAAGTGACTTGTGCTCCGACAAAGCCGTTCTGCTGGCTCGCTCCAGGAGTTCTTGTGCGGCGGTCCGCCCCATTTTTTCACTCAGCAGAAGCATCGCCTTCTCAGCGAATATTGTTCCAAGGGTTGCATCGATGTTCGCGGCCATGCGCGTGGCATTCACCTCGAGCCCTTCGGAGACTTCTGCCATAGAAGCGGCCGCGACGCCGGTTGACTGTATGATTCCCGCAATGACCGGCCACTCCGATTGCCATCCGCCGAGCGCGCGCTCGTGCTCCTGCACCATAGCCGCCAAATAAGAAGATACGAGTCCAGGCACGCGCTCAGCGGTGGCCAGGATGACTGCGCATCCGATTGGGTTCTGCTTATGCGGCATGGTCGACGAGCCACCGCGGCCCTCGCTGGCAGCCTCCGCCAGTTCTTCTACTTCCGATTGCATGAGCAAACTGATGTCACGAGCGATCTTTCCCAGTGACCCAGTCAAAACGCCGCAAGCACACATCAACGCCGCCATCCGGTCGCGATGCGTGTGCCAGGGTGCATCCGGACAGACGAGCCCCAGCTCGTCGGCAAGCGCCTGAGCCACAACCGCTCCGCGCTGCCCCAGTGCCGCAAGCGTTCCCGAGGCGCCTCCGAACTGAAGAACCAGGGCATCAGAAAATGCTTCAGCCAGCCTTCGCCGGCTTCGCCGAATCGTCGCATACCATCCCGCCGCTTTCAGACCGAATGTCACTGGAGGTGCTGGCTGCAACAGGGTTCGCGCCAACATGACGGTGCCGCGATGTCGCTCCGCGAGCCTACGCAAAGCACGTTCAGCGCGAGCGATATCGGCCTCGATGAGTTGCAGTGAACGCTTAAGCAGCAAGACAATTGCGGAATCCGCAACATCCTGGCTGGTGGCGACGAAGTGAACATAGTCGGCAGCTTTGGCATCATGAGCGCGCACTGCCTCTCGTAGCGCTTTAGCCAGCGGGATGCCGGGTGTTCCGGCACGCAACGTGTCACTGACAAGTGCAGGAACGTTGAACGCCTCTACGTGTGCGGCGGCCTTGGCAATCACTTCTGCTGCCGTCCGCGGAATAATGTCTAACTTGGCTTCAGCCCGCGCCAGCGCGACTTCAAACTGGAGCATGGCACGAAGCACGGATTCATCGGAAAACAATTCCGCCAATGCTTCGGTTGTCGCCAGGCTCTCGATCAGGCGTCCTGGCATGGGGCTCCTTCGCCAGAAGCATCGATCGGACCTATTTTTTTGGATAGCGGCATTTGTTGTGGTTAGATATCGAAGAAAACAGTCTCACGATCTCCAGAAAGCCGCACGTCGAAGTGCCAACTTCCCGGCTTATCGGGATCGGGTTGCGCAATTAGGGTATCGCGACGCTCTTCTGGAACCAAGGCGAGAATGGGATCGTCGTCATTCGCACGGTCAGAAGCAAAGTAAATTCGGGTGCAGGCGCGCTTCAACAAGCCGCGCGCAAAAACAGAAACATTTAGATGCGGAGCCTGCCGGCTCCCATTGGGTGCCGCTATGAGCCCGGGTTTTACGATTTCAAAGGTGCACGCGCCATTTTCGTCGGTAGCCATTCTTGAAAAGCCGGTGAAGCTGACGTCCGAGCTGGAATAATATCCGTTGGCGTCAGCTTGCCACAGTTCCAGCATGGCATCATTGACAGGAACGCCATCTCCATCCAGAACGCGGCAGTGCAGGCGAATACAATTTGCAGAGGACGCACAGTGCCTTGCGCTCAGGCCGAGATGGAAGTACGGCCCAACCGTTTGAGACGGAGTGAGGGGAAGATTCTGGTCAGGTTTCAAGCGGAGTAGCCTCAGGACCGCGCAGGACAATGTCGAACTGGTACGCCAGCGCCCAGCTGGGCTGAGCAGTACTGAGATCGAATTTCGCAATCAGCCGCTGCCGCGCTCTTTCGTCGGAAATAGAATTGAAAATTGGGTCATAAGGAAACAGCGGGTCGCCGGGAAAATACATTTGCGTCACCAGCCTCGTCGCAAATGCACGGCCGAAGACGGAGAAATGAATGTGCGCCGGCCGCCATGCATTCTCGTGGTTTTCCCAGGGATAAGCGCCCGGCTTGATGGTTACGAATCGGTACCGTCCGTCCTGGTCGGTCAAGGCGCGCCCTGCCCCCGAAAAATTAGAATCGAGTGGAGCGGGATGGCCGTCTCTCGCATGAAAGTATCTTCCCGCCGCGTTGGCCTGCCAGATCTCAACCAGGGTGTCGGGCACGGGGCGTCCGTTGGCCTCCAGCACTCTTCCGGTTAAGATGATGCGTTCGCCAATGGGTTCGCCGCCGTGCTGGCGCGTCAGATCGCTATCGGTCGGGGCAATGTCCTCATGGCCGAAAACAGGCCCCGTCAATTCTGAAAGCGTGTGCGGTAGTACGATAAGCGGCTTTCTCGGTGCTCGTCGCAGAGTTGCGCGATAGGCTGGATAAAGATACTCAGGTTGGCTGCCTCCGTCAGGGCTTCGGTAGGGCGCGAGCTTAGCTGCTTCTCGCGCCGCTTCCGAGGAACCCGTTTTCATGGAGCCCCTTAACCCCTAAAAAATGAACTTCGCCGAAAATTGGAACTGCCGCGGGTTGAACGTCGTGCGGGGCGTTCCAAAAAACGGATTTCCCGGCACGGTCACACCATCCTTGAAGTGCGTCGGTATGGGCCCGGGTGCGAACTCAGGAGCGCCGTAAACCGAGAAAACCTCATCCACATTCGGCCGGTTGAACGCGTTGAAGGCATCCACGGAAAGGTTCAGCCGGTAGCGCTCGTTGAAATGAACGATTCGCGACACGCGTAGATCGACGGCTCGCAGGTTATCGCCACGGTAGGTGTTACGCCGCGAATTTCCCACCCGGTCGGTCACGGGATTGCCGTCGTGGTTCGCATCAAAGCCGACAAAGATGGTGAAGGGCCGCGGCGACTGCACTGTAACAATGCTGCTGAGTTCAAAATTCCGCAGGAATCCGTGCTCGGGAGCGTTGGCTACAAAGTTGGCCACAAAGCGGTGACGCGCATCCTGGTTCGAGTAAGCCCGCTCCAGATTTCGTTGATCGTTTGATTGTGGCGTGCTGACGAAAGTCACGAATGTTCCGTCATCCAGGGTCTTCGATAGCGTGTAGTTAGCATTCAGCGAGAAGTATCGGCCCGCTCTCTCATTCAACTGCAAAGTCATTCCGTGATAAACGGAATTCCCCGTCGAGTCGGTGAAATAGAAGATGCCGTTTGTTCCTGGCGATCCGCCCGGAGGCCCCGGAATATTCGGGTCCGGAATGGCGAAGTTGTAAATGAACTTACCGGTGGTGGGATCGACGCCCACATGCGGGGCTACGTTCAGGTCGATGGGACGAACTAGCTTGTGGCCAGCCACAAAGAGGTATCCCGCGCTGACGCTCAGATTTTTTACCAGTTCCCGATCAATTTCTAAGCTGGCCTGCTCGGAGTAGGGCTTGCGCAGATGTCGGTCGACCGAGGTGCCACCCTGCACCCAGGGCTGATTCTGCGGAAACACGCCCTGGGTAATGAAATTTGTGAACATCGGGTTGAGGACATCGACCGGAACGCTGCCGGAAGCGCACTGCTGGCCGGGTTGCTGAGCAAACGATGGCGGGCAATTCCCCAGGAAGGCGCTGCTCAAAATGTAAGAGCCAGTCGTCTGATTGTTTGCCTGCGGCAAGCCGATGATCGCCGGTTGGCGCTGCGGCGCGGGCACGAAGAAGAACGTCAGACTGTATTTGTCGGCGAACATTCCGTAGCCCGCCCGAATGACGGTTTTCTGATCAGGAGAGTAAGCGAAACCCACTCTCGGTTGCACCTTGCGGTAGTCCGGATCGACAAAGAATCCCAGCCCCGTTTCGAAATCGTAGCGCACACCATAATTCAACGTGAGCTTTGGCGTGACCCGGAACTGGTCTTGCGCGAAGAAGCCGTAGTAGCTGTGATTCAGGTTGACGTCGAAGTTCGGGGCCTGGTCCGGCCGGAACGCGTTTTGCCACGATGTTCCCACTGCAGGCGATGACGCATTGTGATCGATGGGGCCAGGCGGGATCGGCGCGCCCCAGAAAAATGCTACGAGGCAAGGAGCACGCAATGCGGGCGTTCCCGGGGGGAAGGGGGGAGAGGGCAATGTCGCATCCAACGGCGCCGGGCATGGAGTGCTGCCCCAACTCGATTGGCCGGATGCGAGTAAGTCGTCAAGGCTGGCAAAAATAATGCGAGCCGGAGTGAATCCCGGCCACACCACGAAATTGCGGATGTAGTTGGTGTCGAAGCCAAAGGTCGCGTAATGCTTTCCTTTGACCCAGGAAAGCGTATCAGAGTACTGGAAGCGTGATTCGTTGTAGCGGTCGAACGCTCCGAAGTTATGTCCAAAGAGCAACAGGTTTGGAACATCGAGGTTGGGCTGGCCATTCACGCCGGGAAATCCGTAATTGCGCCGCGCCCACTGGCCCAACATTGAGTTCACTAAGTTGGTCTTCATGGTGGACGTCCAGGTTCCGACCACTGCCTGGTCCCGCAAAAGACCATTGCGGCCGCTGCTGGGCGCCCCCACACCACCTCCATCCAGCGTGTCGCCGACGAGCATGTTCAGGTCGGTAGCATTCTGGATCGAATAGCGCAAGGAAAGCCGATTGTTCGTATTCAACTGATTGTCGATTTTGATGAAGCCATTGTCCACGTCCGCGGTCTTGAGCACGCTGAGATCTTCGGACGGAATACCGAAGCTGTTTTTTACGATGTTGATGGCCTGCAGATTGTTCGTACCTGAGGGAAATAGACTGGCCACTGCCGGTGACACTGGCGCAAATAGGATTCCTGGGTAGGTCGGCGACTGCGCGCGCCTCTGTCCTTCATAGTTCAGAAAGAAGAAGGTCTTGTCCTTGCGAATAGGACCACCTAGCGTGGCGCCGAATTGGTTTTGCCGGAGCGTGTCAAACTGAGGGAGAGTCAGAATCGATCGGGCATTAACCTTGTTGTTTTCCAGAAAGTCGTACACCGATCCGTGAAGTTCGTTGGTGCCCGACTTGGTCACGATGTTGACGATCCCGCCAAGCGCGCGGCCATATTCAGCTCCGAAACTGTTGTTCACCACCCGAAATTCGCTGACCGCTTCCTGCGGGGGTGTGGCACGCTGCGAGCCTGTCGCTGTGTTGATGTTGTCAGCGCCGTCGACCGTAACGGCATTGTTCAAATCGCGCTGGCCGCCAAAAGAAATTC
Organism: Terriglobales bacterium; assembly: GCA_035691825.1. GTDB lineage: Bacteria > Acidobacteriota > Terriglobia > Terriglobales > Acidobacteriaceae > Gp1-AA122. The sequence continues at coordinate 13,817 of DASSIO010000264.1, forward strand.
GCGTCGTAGTCGGGTCCGTAAAAGTGGATTGCAGGCTGATACGTCCGGTCGAGACTCCGGGGCTAAGTAAAGCAAAGTCTGTGAAGAGGCGGCCGCTGATCGGCAGCGATTGAATCTGCTGTGTCTCGATCACCTGGCTGACTTCCGTGCGCGTGGGCTCGATCACCGGCGCTTCTGAGTTGACCTCAACTTTTTCGGAAATTGCGCCGACTTTTAAGGTGATGTCAATGGTGGCAACCTGCGCGACCCGAAGAACGACACCGGTCTGATCATATTTCCGGAACCCACCGGACTCGGCGGTGAGTTCGTAGTTGCCTGGGGGAACGTTAGTCAGAATGTAAGATCCGTTCACGTTCGATGTGGTCGTATAGGTCTGGTTAGTGTCCAGATTTCGCAATGCAATGGACGCTTTCACGACCACGTCTCCACTCTGGTCCCGCACCGAGCCGTTTAGCTGTGCCTGCGCCGTCGTAACCTGGGCGTAAGACTGGGAAGCGAACATGAGCAGCATTGCCAATGCAAGCGCACTAACCGATTGCCGGAATTGCCTCATACGATCCTCTTTTTTGAGCGGAAGTTTTCTCGGAGCGTGTAGGCCCAGCTCTTCGAAGCCATCCATTGCTGAAATCGATTCTGCCGGAGCCCGTGATTTGCAGCGCAGTGTAGCGCAATGCCGTGTCAGCCGAGTATTAGCTGGCTGAATTCCCGGACCGGAGAGAATCTCCCCACTACGTGGCACGAGAGCATGGTGCTGAATGAAAACGCTGTCCAATACATCTTTGGTCGGACAGTAATACTCTTCAGGTATCGCTTGAGAGTACCCAGCAAACTTTTGACTAGCCGTGAACCGGCACGCCAAATCGGCAATCCGAAGAGCCTTCAGGAGATTGCCTCTTCTCTCTTTGCGAGCGAGAGACCTGGTGGAATTTTCTCAGGCAGCATCCATGACTGCCATTCTGAGCACGTGGATGCGACCTGTGTGCCAACATTTTTCATCGTGCTATACTCACGCCCCGCCAGTGGGGATTGGGCGCGCCCGGGGGTGAGCGCGGCCTAAGAGGGCGGGCCTTTGATCGTTCTACCCGAAATTTTTAACACCGCTTCGTATTTTGTCGACCGCAACGTGTTGGAAGGCCGGGGGCAGAAGACGGCCATCGAATGCGGCGATCAGCGGATCAGCTACAAGCAGCTGCAGCAGCAGATCAATCGGGTCGGAAACGCCCTGCGGCGGTTGGGAGTCCGGCGCGAAGAGCGCGTCCATTTGCTGTTGGTAGATGGGCCGGAATTCTTGTTCTGCTTTTTTGGCGCGATCAAGATCGGCGCAGTCGCTGTTCCCACCAACCCCTATCTCAAAGCGTCAGATTACGAATACCTGTTGAACCAGAGCAGGGCGCGCGTGGTGATTCTGAGCGAACAGGTCCTGCCGCAGTTCCAGGAAATACCTCCCGCGAGGCTGCGCTACGTAGAGGATGTGGTTGTGGTGGGCAGCCCAGGGGATTCCTACCAGTCCTTCCACAACCTAATTGCACAAGAGTCCGCCGAATTGGAAGCGGAACCCACCCACCGCGACGATGCTGCTTTTTGGCTGTTTTCATCCGGCAGCACTGGATTCCCCAAGGGCTGCGTACATCTGCAGCACGACATGGTGGTCTCGTCCGACAGGTACGCGAAGGGCATACTGGGAATAACCGAAAACGATCGCTGCTACAGTGTGGCCCGGCTGTTCTTCGCTTACGGCCTCGGCAACGCTGGTTACTTCCCGCTGTATGTGGGCGCAACAACGATTCTTTCGCCTCTGCGGCCAACTCCGGCGGGAATCTATGCTGATATCGAACGCTATCGTCCGACCCTGTTTTACTCAGTTCCTACCAACTACGCGGCATTGTTGAACCATCTCCCGGACCGCCAAAGCGATTTCGACTTGTCGAGTATCCGGCATGCCATCTCGGCCGGAGAGGCGCTGCCCGCTCCCATTTTTCACCGGTTTAAGCAGCGATTTGGAATCGAAATCCTCGATTCGCTTGGATCTACCGAGGCGTTGCAGATGGTGATTGCAAACCGGCCGGGCGAAGTTAAACCAGGCTCCAGCGGCAAAATTATTCCCGGATTCGAAGCAAAAATTGTCGACGAGGCAGGACAGCCGGTTGCAGCCGGTGAAATCGGGAATCTGCTCATCAAGGCCGACTCTACCTGCGCCTTTTACTGGAATGATCACGAAAAAACCAAACGAACTTTCATCGGCCCGTGGTTTTACACGGGAGACAAGTACTTTCAGGATGAGGATGGGTATTTCTGGTACGCGGGGCGCTCGGATGATCTTTTCAAAGTCAACGGAAAATGGGTGAGTCCGACCGAGGTTGAAAGCGCCTTGCTGGACCACTCCGCCATTCAGGAAGCTGCCGTGGTCGCTCGCGAGGATGACGATGGACTCGCGAAGCCCGCTGCATTCGTGGTAATCAAACCAGAATACCAGCCGAATGGAGAACTCTCCGCAGAGCTGAAGACCTGGGTAGCGGATCGACTCGGTGGGTACAAGCAGCCACGCTGGATCGAATATCTTGCGGCGCTTCCTAAAACAGCCACCGGTAAGCTGCAGCGCTTCAAACTTCGCCAGTACCAGGCAGAACGGCGCGGCCACGACTCAGACGGTCAGTGTGCCTCGGCAGCGTTGGGTGATTCCGACTGATTGGTTATCCCACGCTCATCTAAAAATTAGTTGCCCAATACTCCACAGGTATTACAATCACCGCTACCGTGGAACTTCGCCACCTTCGCTACTTTATCGCAGTCGCCGAAGAGCTGAACTTCAGCCGCGCAGCGCAGCAGTTGCATATTGCCCAGCCTCCGCTCAGCCGCCAGATCCGCCAACTGGAGGACGAGATTGGCGCTCAGCTTTTCACCCGCAACAAGCGGCGCGTAGAGTTAACGGAACCCGGCCGCGTTTTTCTCGACGAAGCAAGAAAACTGCTAGCGCAGGCAGTGCAGGCCACCGAACTGGCGCGCAAAGCCCAGAACCGCGAAGAAGGAAGCGTCCGCGTGGGCATCGCCTCCGGCCTGGGGGGCCTGGTGAGCCAGGTCATTGCCGAACTGGCACGCTCCTACCCCGCTATGAACGTCCACTGCCGGGATGTGTTCTCTTCTCTGCAGAATGAAGCGTTGCGCAAGGGTGAAATCGATGTTGGCTTTATGCGCCCTCCCGTCGATCAACTCAGCCTTCAGTCGGAAGTCTTGCTGGAAGAAGATTTTTTCGTGGTGCTTCCCCGGTCTCACCCCCTGGCGCGCCGTAAGAGTGTCCGCTTGGCTGAAATTGCCGGAGAGCCGCTGATCATCTTTGACCGCAGTTTCTCGACTGGGTTATATGACCGCATTCTTGGTCTCTACCGGAAACAGGGACTTAGTTTGAAGTTGACGGTAGCGCATATCGAAGCCCATGAAGAGGCCGGCACGATTATGGTCGCTTCGGGAAAGGGCATCTATATCGGAGTAGGCGCGATCGTAACCCGCTCCGTATCGGGCGTAGACGTTGCCGTGGTAAGGCTCAATGAGCCTGAGGCCAAGATCGAAGTACACGCTGCCTGCCGAAAGGGCGAGCAATCGGCCGCGGTCCTGTCCTTTCTTGATTCAGCGCGCCGGGTGGTAAGCGCGCTTGCAAGTAGTGGCCCAGCTTGTCAGCAACGCTCGTCTCCTGCCTGGATGCGCACACCCGCCCCGAGTTTCCACCCGGTTCACGATTCCAAGGCGTAGAACCCAGGGCGTAGGTCTGGCCTGAGCCGGTTGGAGGAGTGGCTCCATCTGCCTGGGGCCAATGCGGTCCCGTTTCTCCGATTATCGAGAAGAGAGCACAAACTGATTCCCGTCGATATCCTTGAAGATGGCCATGGTTCCCCATTCCTGCTTTTCCGGTTTGTTGGTGAAGTCCACGCCTTTTGCCCGCAGCTCCTCGTAGGTCTTTTCTACGCTGTCGGTAACGAAGCTCATGCCGGAAAAAGTACCGATGCGGTTCTCCCAACCATCGGGCGTGAAAAGCACTACGCCCGTGGGCGAGTTGCCGATGCCCAACTCAATCCATCGTTTGCCGGGTCCCATGGGCTGGTCTGTGACCACGTGGAAGCCGAGTTTATCTGTGTAGAATTCAAGCGCCTTCTTCTGCTCCTTTACCGGGATGCTGACGAATTTCAATGCCTTGATCATTTTCTCCTCACGGGAATTGCGAATTTGAAATTGTCATTTTCGCCGCGCTCGCACTCGCGTACAATCCCGTTTAGTTGCCTATAGTCATGATGAATAAAGCCGGATCGCGCGTGGAAATCGATGGTTACGTTCTGGATGTGCTAATGCGGGACCTGGTCGGCCACGACCGCATGCCTGCTGCGTTTGTGGTCTTCCTGGTGATTTGGGTGCGATCCTTAGGAAAAGCGGCAGACAGTGTACGCATCAGTCTTCAGGATCTTTGCTCTGCCAGCGGACTGTCGAAGTCAGCCGTGCAACGCGGAATCCGCCATCTTACAAAGCGAAAATTAATCTCCGCGAGCAAGGGCTTTCCCACCGACGTACCCCGCTACGTGATTCTTCGTCCCTGGGCGCGCAAGAACTAAAAGCTAATTGCTAATTGCTAAAAGCCACTACTGAATCAGCGTTCCGCTTCCGCCTGCGTTTCCGTTTTCTTGTTCCGCCGGAATGACGACCGCGGCTGCGACTCGATCTCCAGCTTCGAGTTGCAGCAGACGAACACCTTGCGCGGCGCGGCCCGATTCGCGAATCGTGCTCGAATCCATGCGAATGATCTTGCCGTACTGGCTGATCAGCATGACTTCGGAATCTTCGGTGACCTGCGCTATGCCGACAACTTTGCCATTGCGCTCGGTGGTCTTGACATTGATCACGCCCGACCCGCCACGGCCCTGCAAGCGGTATTCATCCGCAGGGGTCCGCTTGCCGAATCCGTTCTCTGTGACCGACAAGATCAAAGAGCCCTTCACTGGAATGGTTTCGTCAGTGGCCACGGCCTCGACTCCAGTCTTGGCCTTGGCTTTCTCGGCTTCCGCTTCAGCCTTCTTGACGTCCTTAGGCGTAGTTGCCATGCCGACGATATAGTCGCCTTTATCCAGATTCATGCCGCGAACGCCATAGGCAGGGCGTCCCATTGAGCGCACATCATTTTCGTCGAAGCGGATGGCCTGGCCATCGTGAGAGGCAAGGAAGATGATCTGGTTGCCATCAGTAAGAGTAGTGCCAACCAGCTCGTCGTCCTTTTCAATGCCTATGGCGATAATCCCGCGCGACATCACATTGGAGAAGTCTTTCAGCTCGGTTTTCTTGACCGTGCCATTGCGGGTAGCAAAGAAGATGTACTTTCCTCCTTCTTCCAGATTGCGTACCGCCAGCATGGTTCGGACCGTCTCGCCCGGCTGCAATGCGACGAGATTACCGACGTGCTTGCCCTTGCCTGCGGCCCCGACATCGGGGATTTCGTAAACCTTGAGCCAGTAGACCCGGCCCGTGTTGGTGAAAATCAAGATGTACGCGTGCGTCGAAGCAATGAACAGATGCTCGACGAAGTCTTCGTCGCGGGTTCGCATTCCCATGCGCCCGGTGCCGCCGCGGCGCTGCATGCGGTAGGTTGAAATGGGCGTGCGCTTGAGATAGCCGGAGTGGCTGACCGTGACCGCGACCTGTTCGTCCGCGATCAAGTCTTCGAGCTTGATTTCAGCCGCTTCGTCTTCGATAACCGTTCGGCGCTCGTCACCATACTGCTTCTTCACTTCTTCCAGTTCCTTGACAATGACGCCGCGCAACTTTTTCTCCGATGCGAGGATCGCTTCGTATTCGGCAATGTTGTCCCGCACCAGCTTCAACTCGTTGTTGATCTCATCGATCGACAAGCGAGTCAGACGATGTAATTGCAATTCGAGAATGGCGTCAGCCTGCTTGCTGGTGAAGGGCTTTTCAGAATTGGGTTTGGGCGCGCGCCCAGCGGTATTGATGTCAATCTTCTTGCCACCGAAGTAGGCGACAAGGTTGTCACGGGCATCGGCGCGGTTCGCGCTGCCGCGAATGATTACAATCACATTGTCAAGGTGATCCAGCGCGGTCTGATAGCCTTCCAGAATGTGCTCGCGGTCGTGCGCCTTGGCTAGAAGGAACGACGTGCGACGGCGGACCACATCCACCCGGTGGTCGATAAAGTGTTGGATCGCCCGCTTCAGCCCCATCTCCTTCGGCTGGCCATTGACCACCGCCAGGAAAATCATGCTGAAGCTTTCCTGCATTTGCGTGTGCTTGAAAAGCTGGTTGAGGATAATCTGCGGCTCGGCGCCCCGCTTCAGTTCGAGCACAATGCGCATGCCTTGGCGATCGCTCTCGTCGCGGATATCAGATATGTCTTCAACGTGTTTGTTGTTGACCAGATCGGCGATGCGCTCGATAAGCTTGGCCTTGTTTACCTGGTAAGGAATTTCGGTAACGATGATCGCCTGCTTGTCCTTGGTGAGGTTTTCAATCGCTGCCTTGGCGCGCATCATAAAGCGGCCACGTCCGGACTTATAGGCTTCGGCGATGCCCGACTTTCCATGAATGATGCCGTAGGTCGGGAAATCTGGGCCCTGTACGTGCTTCATCAAGTCGGCAAGACCTGCTGCGGGATTGTTAATTAGCGTAATGGTCGCGTCCACTACTTCGGTCAGGTTGTGAGGCGGGATGTTGGTCGCCATGCCGACGGCAATTCCGTTCGAACCATTAATCAGCAAGTTTGGAACACGGGTAGGCAGGACTACGGGTTCCAGCGTTGATTCATCGTAGTTGGGCTGAAAGTCAACCGTGTCCTTGTCGATGTCGGTGACCAGATCTTCCGCGATGTGCGCGAGGCGACACTCGGTGTACCGCATCGCCGCGGGCGGGTCGCCATCGACTGAGCCGAAATTTCCCTGCCCGTCGACTAGCGGGTAGCGCAACGAAAAGGGCTGCGCCATCCGAACCAGGGCGTCATATAGAGCAGCATCACCGTGCGGGTGGAAGCGTCCCATGCATTCGCCCACCACCTTGGCGCACTTCACGTGCTTGCGGTTATGCAGCAGGCCCATGTCGTACATGTGATAAAGGAGGCGCCGGTGCACGGGCTTTAGGCCGTCGCGAATGTCGGGCAGCGCGCGGCCGATGATGACCGACATCGAATAATCGAGATACGACCGCCGCATCTCTTCTTCAATGTTGATGGGCTGAATGTTGGCCGCGCCCGGGCCACCCGTACCACCACCATCGCCACCCGGCGGGGGTGTCAGCGGAAGTTGTGGATTCTGTTCGTCTGCCATTAAAAGCTCGTAGCTCCTAGCCTCCAGCCGGCGGCGATCTGTACTTGGGTTTAAGTGGCGGAAGCCGCGTGTCCGCACGATTCTGGCAACTAAGTCCTAGTTTTTCAGTGAGTTAGATCGCCACCAGAACATTAAGATTATACCACGTGAGGCACACTTCCAGATTCGCAACGCAGTGCATCAGAAGGTGCGTCAATTGTGGCGAAAGACAAGATTCAGGCGGACTGGCTCTCGGCCGCGGCTGCCGGCGGGAGCGTAAACAAAAAAGTCGAGCCGTGATTCAATTCGCTTTCGGCACGGATACTACCTCTATGCGCCAGCACAATGTGTTTTGCGATCGCTAGTCCGAGCCCCGTGCCTCCGGAATCCCGTGAGCGCGCCTTGTCCACGCGATAAAAACGTTCAAACAGTCGAGGCAGGTGTTCAGACGGAATGCCCGGTCCGGAGTCGCGCACATAGAACTCCGTTCCCATCTCGGCGCAACGCGCCCCCACTACAATCCTTCCGCCGCCACCCCCGTACTTGAGCGCATTGTCGATCAGGTTGGCAAACACCTGGTGAATGGCCTCCTGGTCAGCCATAACCAATTCACTGGCGCCATCCTCGACCACGAGTTCGACGCCTTGCGTGCGCGCCATCGCACGAAAGCTCTGCACTGCTTCTTGCAACAATTCTTGTGGCGCCACTGCCTCTAATTGGAAACGCTGCTCGCCTGATTCAACTCTCGCCAGCGTGAGCAGGTCTTCGGTAAGGCGGGCCATGCGAGTAGCGTTCTTGCGGATGATTTCCAGAAATTCTCGGATATGGTCCTGCTGAGGCACCGTGTCCAGCAGAGTTTCGGCGTAACCCTGAATGGAGGTCAGCGGAGTGCGTAATTCATGCGACACGTTGGCGATGAAGTCGCGCCGTGTCTTCTCGACGCGTTCGGTTTCCGTCAAATCGCGGAGTACGGCCACCGCGCCACCGGCGGGGAGGGGAGCAGCCGTCACATCGAACGTGCGGCCCGGCACGATCGAGCTTGCCCGCGAGGCCACAACCTTCTTCTGATCCGCGGCAGAGCGAACGGCTGCAAGAAAATCCGGGTCGCGGACCGTTTCAATGACGGGGGCGCTGATTCTGGCCCTTTGCACCAGGCGAGTCATACTCTGATTAATCCACTGCACTCGGCCATCCTGGTCAACGGCTATGACCCCGTCCTGCATGCTATTGAGCAGAGTCTCCAATTGACGTTGGCTGTTTTCCAGGGCCGCGAAGTTTTCCTCCATGCGCCCAACGGTTCTCTCCAGCGCCCGAGCTACATGCCCGATCTCATCAAAGGAAGACACTTGCACTCTTGCGGTGAGGTCACCGGCAGCGACCTGTTCAGCAAATCTCACGATCTTCTGCAGACGGTTCGTTGTGGATTGAGCTGCGATCGCAGCCAGCACCAATGCGATCCCGAACGCAAGGGCACTGCCCAGCAATAATGTACGGTGAACGCTTCTGCTGGCCGCTTCCACGTCGGAGAGCGGGTAAGCCAGCCGGACCGCGCCTCCGGAAATGGGTGCGGCAACATATAAGAACGGAATACCTAAGGTATGGCTACGCCGCGTCTCGCTGCCGATTTGCCCCTGTAACGCGGCCACAAATTCTTTGCGATGGGCGTGATTTTCCATGGTTCGGAAATCGGCTTCCGAATCAGCCAGCACCTTGCCTTCGGGGTCAATGATGGTGGCGCGAGCGCCTGCCGCTTGGCCTTCTTGCGAGACTATGTCTTGCAACGAGGTCGTCCGGTCTGTCTCGACGCGGTGACCAAACATCCTCGTTTTCTGAGTGAGATTGCGATCGATTTCCCGCGTCAGCGAAGTCTCCCAGGCCTGGCGCACGGAGTAATCAAGGGTTACGGTTGCCGCCGCGATCACCAGGGCGAATGCGCCCAGCAATTTCAGGAAAAGCCGGCTTCTCACTTGGGAGCCTCGAACCTGTATCCGGCACCGCGAACGGTTCTCAGGTAAACCGGATTTTCAGGGTCAGGTTCAATCTTCTCGCGAATGCGCCTCACATAGACGTCTACCGAGCGAGGAGTCACAAAGGCGGTGTCACGCCATACCGAATCCAGTAACTGATCACGAGTGAATACTCGTCCCATATGGCGCGCGAAGTAGTCCAGCAGACGAAACTCGGTGGCGGTAGTCGTGATTGGTTTGCCTCGGACCTTAACTACCATGGCCGACGGATCGATCTCGATTTCGCCGACCTGCAGTGGAGAGTCGGAGAGCGGCGGTTCGAACCGCCGTAGGACAGCTTTGACGCGGGCTGCCAGTTCGCGGGGGCTGAAAGGCTTGGTAATGTAGTCGTCGGCACCCAGCTCGAGACCCAGCACCCGGTCGTCCTCCCCGCTCTTTGCCGTCAGGAACATCAGAGGTGTCATAGCGAGTATGGGTGTCTGGCGGATGCGGCGGCAGAGTTCCAGGCCATCCGTGCCTGGAATCATGATGTCCAGGAGAAACAACGCAGGTTTTTGACGCTCCGCCTCGGCGACCACGCCCGCGCTCGTCGTGAACACGCGCACGCTGAAGCCGGCGCCTTCCAGATGATGCCGCACCAGGCGGGCTATATCCGAATCATCTTCGACTACGAATATCTGCGGTTTCACGCGCCTATTCTACCGGGCGGCCTAAATTCTTGCCCGTCGCCTGCAGCGCCATGCAGTAAACGCACGGTGGCAAATGCGAACTCAAACTTAGGTAATGGCAAGGGTCAGTTTCAGCTTAGGCAGGGGTTGCGTCTGTCCGATAACCTCGACAGCCCTCCCCTGGGCCAACCGATATCAATTCGAGGGCCTCCAATTCCGGCATGCTTTCAGCACTCTTGATGGCAAGCGCACTGGCACTAGGCTACGCAACGGAATCTGCGCCGGCGTCAAGTGCGCCCGAGGCACCGCCGACTACTGCAATCAGCATTCGCAAGCAAGTCGATGAGGTGCAAGTAACCTTCATTGTTGATGCCGGTCAAAAGCCACTCACGCGCCTCTCTGAAGAGCAATTCACCGTTTTTGATGGAAATCAGAGGGTGGCCTCCTTCACCAGCTTCGGGCAGGAGTCGGACTTGCCTTTGCGGATCGGATTACTCGTGGATCATAGCGATTCCATGCAGAAGGGTTTTGCTCAAGAGTTGCAGGCTGCCAGAAGTTTTCTGCAACGTGTGGTAAGGCCCAGAGCTGATGGTGTTTTTCTGCTTGATTTCACTCACCTGATGAAGTTTTCGACGCCGGACCTGGATAAAGGGGAACTGCTTTCACCGGATCTCAATTCCCTCTTGCCGCAAGGACAAACCGCGCTCTACGATGCGGTCTTTGCGGCGGCGCGCTTTCCGCTTATGAACGCGCGGGAGTCGCAGCCAGGTCGCCGCGTTCTCATTCTGCTCAGCGACGGAGAGGACAACGACAGTCGCCATAGTCTTGCGGACGCATTGGAAGCATTACAGGGTGCCGATATTATGATTTACGCCGTCACTGCCCACGGCCGGCGTTATCAATCGGACGGTGATGAGGTCCTCGAAGCGCTGTCGGAAACCACCGGAGGACGCGCGTTCGTGTTGAACAGCTATTCTGAAGCCGACGCAGTTTTTGCCACCATCGCCCAGGAACTCCGCAGCCGCTACACCGTGAGCTTTCGTCCGCCTTCTCCGGGGCGCTGCGGCTACCACCGGCTCCGCGTCGCCCCGCGTGACCATAGCTTTCGCGTCAGGGCCCGAGCCGGTTACTACGCCTGTGCACGCTAGTCGCTGTTGATTCCTGGTTCTTAGTTCCTCGTTCCAGTTAACTGCGCCGCGCGGCTTTTGTTGTAAAACTCGATTCCTCGCACTAACTCGTTGGAGCCCGGCCAGTCTGCATTGTGAACATCATTTATCATGCTTCTCTTGCACTTCGCTGACGCCGATCGTTGCAAAAACGCCGAAACCCGAAGTGCTCCTAAGGGCTATTCGTCCTATGTCCGTTGAAGCCAAAGCTGGTTGGGGTCTGCTGGGCCTAATACTTTTCTTGTGTTTGACCGGCTTGCATGCCCAGCAAAGTACACCGCGATGCGCCAACTGTGCCGAGTGGAACCTGCCTCAGGAGCCGTTCCGCGTCTACGGGAACACCTATTTCGTCGGGACACATGGGCTGAGCTCAATATTGATTACTTCCCCGAGCGGGCACGTGTTAATCGACGGGGCTCTGGCCGAGTCAGTTCCCCAAATCGCGGCTCACATTCGCCAGCTTGGATTTCGTGTTGAAGATGTGAAATTTATTCTCAATTCTCACGTGCATTTTGACCACGCGGGAGGAATTCCGGAACTGCAGCGGCTGAGTGGAGCCCGCGTCTTTGCAAGTGACTGGAGCGCAGCGGTGATGAGCGGGCCTGGGCTGGCAAAGGACGATCCTCAATACGGCAGCATACCGCCTATTGCGCCTGTGGCCAGGGTCGAGACCGTGCACGATGGCCAAGAGCTGACAGTCGGAGAACTGCGATTGACGGCTCATCTGACTCCGGGGCATACACCCGGTGGAACCAGCTGGACGTGGCAGTCGTGCGAAGGCGGCAAGTGTCTAAATTTCGTGTACGCCGATAGCCTGAGTCCGGCTTCAGCCGACGGTTTCAAATTCAGCAGCCCGGAGCACGAGCAGCTAATGCAAGGTTTTCAGAGGAGCTACGCATTCTTGCGGTCCACGCCCTGTGACATTCTCTTGACGCCTCATCCGGACGCATCGCCGCTGTGGAGCCAACTAAAGGCGGCGCGGCTACAAAACATGCCCTTACCTGCTGCAGACCACACGGCCTGTCATGACCTCGCCGACGGCTTCAGTCAGCAGCTGCGCGAGCGAATCGCTGCCGAAAAGCAGGAGAATGCTCAGACGCCCCGATGATGGGGCACAGCCGAAAGGTATGGCTAGCTGGCGATTCGCGCAAACTCCTGCTGTGCATCGGCTGGCAGCAGCACCCAGAGCGTGTAGATACCGAGAGCAGTCGCGAAGGGTGGATGAAAGAGAGCCAATATCCCGAGCACAATGGCTAAGGAGCGTGCCCAGGCACGCCGCTGCAGCAAACCCCAGCCTGCGAAGAACGCGGCCGCGGCAACGACCAGGAAACCGATGCCCATGAGGTGCAGCACGAAAGGGCCAAGTGCGCGGCCGACGGCATCACTGAAGGGAATGAACACGTGGGCGACTGATCCGAGCACAAGCATCACGATTGCTGGGATGAGCCAGAATGCGCCGACGATAATCCACAAAATTCCAAGGGGCTGAATGTGCTTTAAGAGCCGGCTCTGTACGGGCACGGCGGCGTTTTGAAATTCAGGTACAGTCCCGGAGATCGGCGCGGCGCACTTCGGGCAGACGCGATAATCTGGCTGCACGGGCGCCCCACACCGGTTGCAGAACATAAGCCTAGGACCTCCGCGTTGGCGGTTTCATTGTAGGGTACGTTTGCCGAATTGCAAGAGTTCCAACATCCGCCGCCAGGCGGCATGCGCCCGGGGGCAATCGCTGCGCTACTTCAGAACTCCTGGAGAGTTGGCGGAATGGACGGCGTTACCTTCGTTTGTTCAAATCTGAAAGTACATGACCTTTGTTGCCTTGAGCCTTGATCGAAGGTGCGAGACAATCGGGCCGAACACGTATTTCTGGGGGAACGGCGTGCGACGTATCGTATGCATGATATTTATTTGCCTGGGAAGCTTGGTGGCGGCGGCAGCGAAGGACGTTGCTCTCGTTTCCAACAAGGATAATGGCATTCAGGCGGTGACCACTCCTGAACTGGTCAAGATATGCAAAGGGCAAACCAGCCGCTGGCCGGATGGCAAGCCTGTCACCTTCGTTATGTTGGACCCGGGATCGGCGGAGATGAAAGTAGTGGTCCAGAAACTGTATGAATCGACGCCGGACCAGGTGAAGTCTGTCATTCTGGCAGCCAATCATGATCGCACCAACCATCCTGCAGTTGTCATCGTTACGTCCGACGAAGCTCTGGTACAAAAAGTCGCCGGAACACCAGGCGCCGTCGGGGTGGTTGACGTTTACGCCATCACCTCCTCCGTTAACGTAATCAAGGTAAGCGGAAAGCTGCCGCTCGAACCCGGTTATCTGCTGCACGGGAACTGAGACCAGGCCTCGCCACCTCAGAAAAGGAACCAAGACATGAACGCCGCGCCAGGAAAAAAGTCCTCACGCAGTATGCGGCGCTTTCCCCGTTTTCAACTCGACGTCCGCATCCTGGTGCACGTATTTCGCGAGGGCGTAAACACTACCATTTGGGGGCGGTCCACGATGCTGGGTCAGGAAGGCATTGGAGCCACGCTCACCGGAGATTTGGAATGCGGCGAAGTAGTAGGGTTGGAATTTACAGTTCCGCTCTCTTCGCAACCGATCAAGCTGCGCGCCATCGTGCGCTACAAAAATGGCTTTCAGTATGGTTTTGAATTTCTTGCAGTAGACCCGCAGCAGCGAAAAGCGATGGAGCGCGCCCTCGACATATTGCCCCCCGTCCTGTAATCACCCACGTATCAAGCGCGACTTGCAAGGCTGAAATTACCTCCGTAACTTTCGAGGCCCTAAGTACCCGCTTACCATCTGGTTAGGAGCGGTACCGACTCCGGAGGATCGCTGATGGGTGACAAAGTCACCCCGCCCGTGCGGGCTGCAGAAATTTTGCGCGCGAGATTTCTCAAAGCGGTGCTCGACCGCGGCACTCCGTTCATCACCCACACCGCGTCCAATCCTCAACACTCCACCGCGCAAAAAAACTGGTTTGAGAACGATCCGGAGATTCAGAAAGCTTACCTCGAAGATCTGATCGAGAGCGCCCCAGAGGGAATTACCATCCTCGATGCCGACCATCATGTGCTGCGGGTGAATGGAGAGTTCTCGCGCATGTTTGGCTACACAGCGGAAGAAGCGCTGGGTGAATTGATTGGGGCCCTGATCGTTCCTTCAGAACTTCATTCCGAGCACCTGGAGCTGGCGGAAACCCTCAACCGGGGGACAAGGTTCAGCGTCGAAACCAGGCGCCGTCGCAAAGACGGAAGCCTGCTTGATGTCGCCATCCTGGGCGCTCCCGTCAGCGCGGTCAGCGGGAAAGTAGCCGCTTTCTGCATATATCGCGACATCTCGGAGCAAAAAAGGTCGGAGGCGCTGCGTTCGGCTTTGTACCGTATTGCAGAAGAGACGAGCTCAGCTGAGGATCTTCAGCAGTTCTACGCAGCTATTCACAAAATAGTTGCCGAGCTGATGTACGCGCGCAACTTCTATATCGCGCTGGTTGACGCGGCGTCGCAATCCCTGAATTTTGTGTACTGGGTCGATGAAGAGGACCCGGTCCCGCCGCCGCGCAAGCTGGGTCGCGGCCTCACCGAATATGTGCTCCGGACGGGGGAACCGCTGCTGGTTTCACCCGAGGTGTTTGACGATTTGGTCCGGCGCGGCGAGGTGGATTCGATCGGGTCGCCGTCCGTAGACTGGCTCGGAGTTCCCCTCAAGTTAGGCAATCGACTGCTCGGGGTAGTCGTTGTACAGAGCTACACGGACAACGTGCGATTTAAGGCCAAGGATGAAGAAATCCTGACCTTTGTTTCTCAGCAGCTGGCCAGTGCCATTGAACATAAGCAAAATGAACAAGCCTTGCGGCGCTCGGAGGCGCGGTATCGCTCTCTGGTGGAAAGCGCTCTCTACGGCATCTATCGCGCGCGCCGGGATGGCAAATTCCTTGATGTCAACCCTGCACTGGTCTCGATGTTAGGTTACAGATCGTCAGCAGAAGTGCTTGCTTTGGACCCTGAGCGCGACGTTTTCCCGAATCCCGCAGAGCAACAGCATTTGCTCGAACAATGCCAACGAACGGGGCGTCTGGACAACTGTGAAGTGAAATGGAAACGTAAGGACGGCAACATCATTACCGTCCGGCTCACGGGGCAGGTAGCGAGTAGCGAGGACGATCCCGACGAATTCCTGCGCGTCATTGCCGAAGACGTGACCGAGCGGCGAGTTCTCGAAGATCAGTTTCGCCAAGCCCAAAAAATGGAAGCGGTCGGGCGTCTAGCCGGCGGCGTGGCGCATGACTTCAACAACCTGCTGATGGTTATCAGTGGTTACACCGAAGTTCTGATTGACAAGCTGCAAGGCGCCACCGGGTTGCATGACAAGGCGGAGGCCATCCAGCAAGCGGCGGAGAGGGCGACCAGCTTAACTCGCCAACTTCTGGCTTTCAGCCGTAAACAATTGCTTGAGCTGAAGGTGGTGGATCTGAACACCGTCATCGGCAACATGGAACCCCTGCTGGTACCTCTCATAGGAGAAAACATCGAGCTGGTCTTAAAGCTGCAACCTGGATTGGGCAGCATCAGAGCGGACGCGGGGCAATTGGAACAGGTATTGATGAACCTTGTGGTGAACGCCAAGGACGCGATGCCCAATGGAGGCAAACTGTTCATTGCGACTTCAAACGTCGATCTCGACGCAAGTCATCGCCCAGAGCACGTTTACATTAAGCCGGGCGCTTACGTGATGTTCTCGGTCCGAGATAACGGTTGTGGCATGGATCGTGAAACTCAGTCGCGCATTTTCGAGCCTTTCTTCACTACGAAGGAGAAGGGCAAAGGCACAGGACTGGGATTATCCACGGTCTACGGCATCGTGAAACAGAGCGGCGGTTACATTCAGGCGCAAAGCGAACCTAATCACGGAACTATCTTCCGTATTTATCTTCCTCGCGTAGAAGAAACAGGCGACGCGGTTGACAGCCTCAAGCAGCCCGCCTCAGAAAACCGCGGGTGGGAGAACGTCTTGCTCGTTGAAGATGAAGAATCCGTTCGGCAGCTGGTCCGCGAGACTTTGGAGTCACGAGGTTATAGGGTTTTTGAAGCTGAGAACGGCGAGGAAGCGCTGAAAATTGCTGCCGGCCTCACTGACATCATTCACCTGGTCATCAGCGATGTTGCCATGCCAGGCATGAGCGGGCAGGATCTCGCGCAGCGCATCCAGCAGTCCCGGCCAGGGACCAAGGTGTTGTTCCTCTCCGGCTACGGCGAAGACACCGTGGCTCCAGCTGGTGGCCTGCCCTCGGGAACCGGTTTTCTCCAAAAACCATTCACGCTACAGAATCTTTCCCGCAAGGTGCGAGACATCCTAAGCTCCTGACTCGCTAACACTTAGACGCTATGGCTTGGGCGTCCGTCGGGTAGACGCGCGTGCGGTTATAGATCACAAGCGCCTGTGAGGTCGTTCCTCGACGCCTTTGTTCCGCGACAGTAACCTGAATAGTTTTGAAGGAGTCCGCATGCGCGAGGCGGTCAAACAGCTATGGCCGGAACTGGCCTGGATTCAGGACCAAGATCTCCGCGAAGCTGTCACCCAGACCTGGATTCGGGCGCTTGAGCGCAGTCCATTGAAGGCCGACGACCTCAACCATATCCCGTTCACGTTGCTGGTACCGAATTGCCCAATCACATTCATGGAGCACAAGCGTTGTGTGGTGCATATAGCCCGCGACAGCGCCCGTGCCATGCAGGAGTTCATGGGCCGGACACTACCGATCAACAGCGACACGGTGATTGCCGGCGCCATTTTGGCGGATGTCGGCAAATTGCTGGAGTATGAGTTGGGGCCGGACGGCAAAGCTCGACAAAGCGAGCGCGGAGAAGCTCTACGTCACCCCTTCACCGGCGTCGCGCTGGCATTGGAATGTGGCGTTCCCGATTCCGTTTGTCACATTATCGCGGCGCATGCGGCTGAGGGAGATCTGGTCAAACGCACGACCGAGGCCTTTATCGTGCATCACGCCGATTTCATGGCGTTCTTGCCGTTCAAAGACCCCAGGAATTTTAGAACAAAGAAATGACATGAAATTCTCACCCAAAACGGTGTCCCACGGATGAAGCCAGACTTATCTCGCAGTTCTCTGTGGCTCCGTGTCTCCCTGGTGAGGGCTGGCCAAAGGAGCAAACTTGAGCGTCAAAGAAGCGGTAGCCATGAAAGAACCAATCAGCGCGAAGATGTCTCGATGGGCTGCCGGCCTGCGTTTCGAGCAGCTTTCCGAAGATGCGGTGTACCAGGCCAAGCGCTTCCTGCTGGACTCGGTGGGTTGCGCGCTGGGTGGCTTCCAGCAGCATGACGTGAAGATCGCATTGGAGGTTCTGGGCGAAATTGCCGGGCCTGGCCCATCGACGGTCATCGGGACAGGTCGGCGCATCGACCCCGTTTCCGCTTCGCTCGCCAACGCGTTGATGATCCGCTGCATGGATTACAACGACATCTACTGGAAGCAGGACCCCTCGCATCCTTCCGACATATTTCCCGCTGCTATGGCATGCTGCGAACGAGCAAAAAGCGACGGGAAAGAATTGATTGTCGGCCTTGTGCTCGGGCACGAGTTCGAAATGCGCTTCTGCGAGGCCGCGTTTCCTGGCATTCGCGAGCGCGGTTGGCATCACGCCACTCTGACGGCATTCGTTTCTCCGATCGTCGCCGGGCGCGCTCTACGGCTTTCCGCCGAGCAGATTCAGCATGCCATCGGCATTTCTGCCAGCCGGCATTGCACCTTGGGCGCGGTCACAGCCGGAAAGCTCACCATGATGAAGAACACCGTCGACCCACTCGCGACACAAAGCGGCGTCTTCGCTGCTCTACTGGCGGAGAAGGGATATTCCGGTCCCGAGCACGTGATCGACGGCAAAGAGGGTCTAAGCCATTGTTTCGGGCCAGAATGGAAACTTGATGTGCTCACCGACCGTCTCGGCGAGTCCTGGCGCATAGTCCAGTGCGGGATGAAGGCGTTTCCAACCGAAGCCTTAACCCACACCCCGATATCCGCCGTGCTCGATCTCGTGAAGGCCAATGACCTGAAGCCGGAGCAGGTTGAGAAGATACAGATTCGCTCTCTGGCCCGTGCCGCTGACATTTTGTCCGATCCCAGCAAGTACGATCCACATACCAAAGAAACCGCGGACCACTCGCTTCCTTATGTCATTGCCGCTGCCTTGGTCGACCGGCAAGTCACACCCACGCAGTTCACCCCGGAAAGAATTCTGGATCCGGCAATTCGGGCGCAGCTGAAGAAAGTCGAAGTGGTCGCCGACCCCGAAATCGAAAAAGTATTTCCAGCGTTACAGAGGGTTATCGTGCACATCACAACTACAGACGGGCGTTCGTTCAGCAAGCAATTGGATTTCCCGAAAGGTGATCCGAGAAATCCGCTAACCGACCAGGAGATTGGAGAGAAGTTTGCCGCGCTCGCCGATGGTGTGCTCTCGCCGTCCCGCCAGGAAAAGTTGAAAGATACGATCTGGAGCCTGGAGAAGGTCGGCTCGGTGGAAAAGCTGATGGCTTTGATGGAGGCCGACGCACAGCCCCGGCATAAAACCGCACAGGACCGGACCAAGCGCGAGATCAAGAAGCGCCGCTAACAGCGGTTGACGCGCGCAGATCCGGTGCGCTGATTTGGCGAATCGCCCCAGTGTGGCGCGTGTCGCATTCTCGGGAAGGTGATAAAGGTGATATATGGGACAAACTGTCGTTGAAAAGATCGCACAATCCCACCTCGCCGAAGGACCAGAACGGCCATTGCGCACCGGCGATTTCGTTTCCATCCGTCCCTTCCATGTCATGACTCATGACAACACTTCAGCGGTCATGAGCAAGTTCAAGGCCATCGGAGCCAGGAAGGTCCACGACGCAAGGCAACTCGTCTTTGCGCTCGATCACGATATTCAGAACCAGGAAGAAGCCAATCAGAAGAAGTATCGGGCAATTGAGGCCTTCGCGAAGGAGCATGGGGTGGTCTTCCATGCCGCGGGAACAGGGATCGGGCACCAGATTATGGTGGAGCGCGGATTCGTGGTTCCCGGCTCGTTCGTAGTCGCCTCCGACTCGCATTCCAATATGTATGGCGCGCTGGGCGCGGTTGGCACACCAATCGTACGCACTGATGCCGCAGCAGTCTGGGCGACGGGTGAATTCTGGTGGCAGATTCCACGCTCGATCCAGGTTGTGCTGGAAGGCAAATTGCGGGCCGACGTGACCGGCAAAGACGTGATCATTACGCTTTGTGGCCTCTACAATCACGACGAAGTCCTCAATGCAGCGGTGGAATTTACCGGACCCGGCGTCGCCAGTCTCTCCATGGATGCGCGCTTCTCCATTTCCAACATGAGCACGGAGTGGGGACCGCTGGTGGGCTGGTTCCCGGTCGACGACATTACCATCGCCTACCTGCGCTCGGTCCACGCACGGCTCGAGACCGAGGGTATTGAGCGCTTCACCGTCTGTGACATCGATTCATGGGCTGCCGATCCGCCCGGCCCCGATGCGGATGCGCAGTATGCCGCACGCATTGTGCTGAACCTAGATGAAGTGACTCCCCAGGTCTCGGGGCCTGACACGGTGCAAGTTATGCAATCCCTCGCCGAAGTGGATCGCAACCGAGTGGCAATTCAGAAGGCTTATTTGGTCTCGTGCGTGAACTCGCGCCTGGAGGATCTGGAGGCTGCTGCCAGGGTGCTGAAGGGGAAGAAAGTAGCTCATGGCGTGAAGTTCTATCTGGCAGCGGCCAGCGCGTGGGTTCAGGAAAATGCTGAGCAGCGCGGCATCTGGCAGACCTTGCTGGATGCGGGCGCATCTCCGCTGCCTCCCAGTTGCGGTCCCTGTATTGGCCTCGGGACTGGCCTTCTCGAAAAGGGTGAAGTTGGAATTTCCGCCACCAACCGCAACTTCAAAGGCCGCATGGGTTCGCGCGATGCGCAATGTTATTTGGCAAGTCCGGAAGTCGTAGCGGCATCCGCGGTGGCCGGCTACATCACGGGGCCACACCGGCTCTCGGCCGGCGAACCAGCCAGGCATCTGGAAGAGCTTTCCGGCAATGGAACGGCAGGCCCTGAAAAAGTTGAAATTCTCCCCGGCTTTCCCGAGCGGACTCGCGGACGCCTGGTCTTCGTGCCGCCGGATAATGTCAACACCGATGCCATTTACGGCAAGGACTATACCTATCGCGACGACATGACCCCCGAGATGATGGCCAAGGTCGTCATGGAAAATTATGATCCGCAATTTGGCCAGCGCACCTGCGCCGGTGACGTCATCGTAGGCGGCTTCAACTTTGGCACCGGCTCCAGTCGCGAGCAGGCCGTGACCTGCCTGAAAGCCAAAGGCATCCCGTTGCTGATCGCGGCCAGCTTCTCCCAAACCTACCTGCGCAACGCCTACAACAACGGTTTCTTGTGCATTGAAATTCCCGAATTCGTAACTCGCTTGCGCCGCGAATATGAAGGCCAGATTGCGGCTAAGGAGAAAACGATCATTCCCGGCGACGACATTAATGTTGACTTCACCTCCGGAACCATCACGTGGAAGTCGGAGAGATTCAGCTTCCCGGGTTTGGGGAGCGTGCCGCAGTCTTTGGTGATTGCGGGTGGCGCCGAAAAGCTGGTCGCCAGGAAATTAGGCCTTGTATGAACGACGGGTGCACATGCCTTTGTGCCCTTCGTGGTGAATCTTGTTTGATGGAGCATTTATGCCGAAATATACAGTCGTAACCATGCCCGGGGATGGCATTGGAAATCAGGTTCTTCCCGAGGCTCTGCGCCTGCTCGACGCTGTCGGCTTCGACGCCGAGTACATTCACGCCGATATTGGCTGGGAGTGCTGGTGTAAGGAAGGCAATGCATTGCCGGAGCGCACTGTGGACCTGCTGGCCAAGCACAAGCTGGGCCTGTTTGGCGCGATTACTTCCAAACCGAAGAAAGCAGCGGATGCTGAACTCAAGCCGGAACTAAAGGGCAAAGGCTATTCCTATTTCAGCCCGATTGTTACCATGCGTCAGCGATTCAACCTCGATACCTGTGTGCGCCCCTGCATTTCGCTGCCCGGCAATCCGCTGAACTTCATCCGCAAGACACCGGGCGGAGGATTTGAAGAACCCCCAGTAAACGCGGTTGTCTTTCGCCAGAACACCGAAGGGCTTTATGCGGGTGTCGAGTGGACCAATCCTCCTGAGCAGGTGCGCACCGCATTGGCCACGCACCCGAAATTCAAGCCGTTCGCGTCCACACCAGGCCCTGACATGGCGATTTCCGTTCGCGTAATCACCCGCAATGCGGCTCGCAAAATTTGTAAGGCGGCATTCGACTGGGCCAGGAAGTACGGTTACAAATCAGTGACCATCTGCGAAAAGCCCAACGTGCTGCGGGAAACTTCGGGCATGATGGAGGACGAAGCAAAAGCGGTCGCCAGGGCATACCCGGAGATAGCTCTGTGGTCGACCAACATCGACGCGCAGACTATGTGGCTGACGAAGAATCCTGAAGAGTACGGTGTGATCGTCGCGTCGAACTTGTTTGGCGACGTCATTTCGGATGCATTTGCCGGTTTGATAGGCGGCCTTGGTTTTGCCGCATCCGGCAACATTGGTGACGAAGTAGCCGTATTTGAGCCGACCCATGGGTCCGCGCCCAAGTATGCGGAACTGAATCCGCCTATCGTGAACCCGATTGCCATGTTCCTGTCGGCGGTCATGATGCTGGAACACGTTGGCGAGGTGGATAAAGCGAGGCGCATCCGCGAAGCAATTTCGGCTGTAGTACGCGACGGCAGAATACGCACCTACGACATGATGCGGTTGTCGGGTGGGCCGAAGGTGATCAGCCAGGGCGCGGCCAGCACAACCCAGATGACCGACGCGGTTCTGGCAAAGCTCGAAAAGGCGGCCGTGCAGGTGGCCTCGGATTGATTCCACGTAGGGAGGGCCGGCACTTTTCAAAGCACTTATGAGTAACGGCACAGGCACAGAGATGAAACCCGTAGGTGAAGCTGGACACTGGGGCGCCGACGTGCGCGCCGACGCGCATGTATGGATTCAGCCACGCGAACGCGGCGGTGTCGATATTGTGCTCGAGTCGCGGGTCAAGGCTTATTACGGCGACTCCATTCGCAAACAAGCTGAAGAAAGTTTTCAGGAACTCGGGGTCAAGCACGCGCAGGTCCTGATTCATGACGAAGGAGCGCTGCCTTTCGTGATCGCCGCCCGCATCGAGGCGGCGGTGAAGCGCGCCGGACTCGGACAAGGGAAACGCAGCCTGCCGGAAAAGCTTCCATTGCCGGAACCCTCGGCGCGTGACCGTATGCGGCGCTCGCGGCTCTATGTCCCGGGCAGTGAGCCGAAGTACTTCATCAATGCCGCTCTGCACGGAGCCGATGGCATCATTCTGGACCTTGAAGACTCGGTCCATCCCGCAGAAAAGGATGCCGCCCGCCTGCTGGTTCGCAATGCGCTGCGCGGGGTTGATTTCTTGGGCTGTGAGCGGATGGTACGCATCAACCAGTTGCCACAGGGCTTACAGGATCTGGATGAAATTGTTCCCGAATCTCCCGACCTTATTCTGATACCGAAAGTCGAGGGTCCGAATGAGGTCATCGAGGCCAGTCAACGAATTGAAGAAATTAAAAGCAAGAGCGGCGTTGCTCGCACGATTTGGCTGATGCCCATTCTGGAATCGGCACTGGGCATCGAGAATGCCTACAAGATCGCGAATTCCAGCGCACAAATTTCCGGTTTAACTATAGGTGTGGAGGACTACACGGCAGATCTGGGTGTGGTGAAAACCGCGATTGGAACCGAGTCTCTCTTCGCGCGCCAGCGCATCGTGAACACGGCCCGGGCTGCCGGCGTCCAGGCCATCGACTCGGTTTTCGGTGATGTAGCGGATATGGAGGGACTGCGGGTCTGGGCATTAAATTCGCGCGCGCTGGGCTTCGAAGGCATGGGCTGCGTGCATCCGCTGCAGATTCCGGTCATTCACCAGGCGTTCGCGCCCACCCAGGCCGAGATCGAAAAAGCTCTGAGGATTGTGGCCGCGTTTCATGAAGCCCAGCAGAAGGGCTTAGGGGTCGTCAGCTTGGGATCGAAGATGATTGATCCCCCGGTCGTGCAACGCGCGCTGAAACTGATGGCCCGCGCACAGGCCATGGGACTGGTTATCGAACGGGCGTAGCTAGCCAGTAGAGCGGCCCTTGATGGGAATTCGCAGTCGAGAGACACCGAGCCACGCTGAATGGAAACAATGCTGTTTTGCGACTTGGGACAAAGCTCGCGCCACTCGGGGAAGAGTTCAGCATACTCTCCGCGTCTCTGTGCCTCCGTGGTGATAAATTGAGGCGGATTCTTCGCCGAAGAGTGCGTGCTTAGTCATTTGGGAGCGTGAATGCCCATTGCCGCAAAAGTTGAACTCGCGCTGAACGCCGCCGGACGAATGGTGCCCGCCGTGGTCAATGGGCGCCCGCAGATTCCCTACATTGGAGTTGGCAAGTACCAGCCCCGCGGCCGCAAGTCCTCTCCACCGCTGCGAACGGCTGCGAATTATCCCGAGAATGGCGATAAGCGCGTTCCGGACCTGGAAACCGCCGTGCGCAAGTGCGGCTTGCGCGACGGCATGGTTATCTCCAGCCATCATCATCTTCGCGATGGCGATGCGGTGGCGCTCATGGTTTTGCGGGCCGCTGCCAAGCTCGGTGCCAAGGATCTGACCTGGTTTCCCAGCGCGTCTTTTCCTGCCCAAAAGGATGCTATTGAATTGTTGGATTCGGGCGTGATTGACCACATCGAAGGCAGCATGAATGGCCCGCTGGGTGACTACTGCACCGAGGGCAGGATGCGCGGCATGGGCGTGCTGCGTTCTCATGGCGGGCGCTGGCAGGCCATTCAGGATGGCGAGGTCCACATCGATATCGCTGTGATTGCCGCTCCCAGTGCCGATTTCTTCGGCAACTGCGATGGATCCCACGGCAAATCGGCATGCGGCTCTTTGGGATTTGCTCTGGCTGACTCCATATATGCCGACAACGTTATCGTCGTCACCGACAATCCAGTGCCCTTTCCCTGCATACCGTGGCAGATACAAGGCAACAACGTTGACTATGTCGTGGAAGTAGAGTCGATTGGCGACTCCTCTAAGATTGTGTCTGGCACCACGCAGATCACCTGCTCGCCCGACCGCCTGCGCATCGCCCAATTCGTGGCGCAGTTCCTGCGCGATGCCGGCATCATGCGCAACGGGTTTTCCTTTCAAGCGGGGTCGGGCGGGATCGCTTTGGCTTTCGTTGAGTATCTCAGGAAAATGATGAAAGAGGCCGGGGTAAAAGCCCGCTTTGTTCGAGGGGGCTCGACTAAGTATCTGGTCGAATTACTTGAAGAAGGACTTACTGACTACATCCTGGACGGGCAGACCTTCGATCTGGATGGCGTGCGTTCTATTGCCGGCAATCCTCGCCATGTCGCGACCTCACCCTTTACCTCGTATAACTATCACGGCAAGGGTAACTTCGCTTCCATGGTGGACGCCGTGGTTCTGGGTGCGACCGAAGTTGACGTGAACTTCAACGGAAATGTCGTCACACATTCCGATGGCCGGCTGCTGCATGGCATTGGGGGCTGGCAGAACTGCCTGGCGGCGGGATGCACGATCCTGGCTGTGCCCTCATTCCGCGATCGCATTCCGGTTATCGTAGACCAGGTGACTACCCTCACAGGGCCAGGCGAACTGATTGATGTCGTGATTACTGAACGCGGCATTGCCATCAATCCCCGGCGGCAGGACCTAATCGACGCTGTCAAAGGCTCGAAACTTCCAATTAAGCCGCTTCAGGATATCAAGACGGAAGTCGAACGCATTTGCGGCGGGAAGCCGCAGCGGCCGAAATCAGGGGAGCGGCCGGTTGCCATCGTGAAGTGGGTAGATGGCACCGTTCTGGACACAGTCTGGCAAGTCACACCATAGCAGTCAGGCGTAGGCCCTGCCTGCGGATGACAATCTATTCCAAGGACAGGTTTGGGTTTCGAGTCGATAGCCTGGTTGATACAGCAGATTTCGACTTCTTTTGCCCGGCCCTGAATACGTTGATCATCAACCGATAGCTCAAAAGCAATCCCACCACCACTGCGTATTCCAAGGGCTTTCTGAGATCCGCTTTGACCAGCCACACGTAATGAATGACGCCGGCGATCGCGCTGACATAGATGAGTCGATGCAGCATTTGCCAGCGCTTGCCGCCGAGTCGTCGAATCGAGCCGGCGGTAGAGGTTACAGCCAGTGGGATCAACAGCACAAAAGCCGTAAATCCAGCGGTGATGAAGGGCCGTTTGGCGACATCCTTGAGCATCTCATGCAAGTCAAAGAACTTGTCCAGCCAGATGTAGGTGAGAAAGTGCAGACATCCGTAGAAGAACGCGAAGAGCCCGAGCATGCGCCGTAGGCGAATGAGCCAGTACCGCCTGGTCATCATGCGGAGAGGCGTGATCGACAGCGTCACGCAGAGAAAAATCAAGGTCCAATCGCCGGTGGAATGAGTGATGACTTCGATGGGATTCGCGCCCAACAGGCCGGAGTACGCCTTCCACACCAGCCGCATCAGAGGGCCTAAGGCTGCGATGAACAAAACGAGTTTGAGAGAGCGAATCATGTTGTCTTGCGAGCCGGCTTTGGCCTCGGACGGGGATCTCTCACTCAAAAGTTCTTTCTCAAATCCATGCCCGAGTACAGCGAGGCGACCTGATCGCCATAGCCATTGAACATCAGCGTGGGTCGTTTAAGGAACTCGCCCAAACGGCGCTCTTTAGCCTGGCTCCAGCGCGGGTGATCCACATTCGGATTCACATTGGCATAAAAGCCGTACTCGTTAGGCGCCGCGCTATTCCAGGTATTGATTGGCTGCTTTTCCGTAAACGTAACCTTCACAATCGCCTTGGCACTCTTAAATCCATATTTCCACGGCAGCACGATGCGAAGCGGAGCGCCGTCCTGATTGGGAAGCACCTCGCCGTACATCCCAAAGCAGAGCAGAGCGAGAGGATGCATAGCCTCATCCATGCGGAGGCCCTCGATGTAAGGCCAATCGAGCACATGATCGCGCTCGCCGGGCATCTCGTTGGGAGCGTATATGGTGGTGAACTGGACAAATTTGGCCTTGCCCAGCGGCTCCGCTTGCTTGATCAGTTCGTTCAACGAGAACCCCACCCACGGTACGACGATTGACCAACCCTCGACGCAACGATGCCGGTAGATACGCTCCTCTGGCGATGCCAGCTTGATGATACTGTCGACATCGAGCGTCTTCTTTCTCTGGACGAGACCGTCAATCGTGACCGTCCATGGACGCGTGCGGAAATTCTTGGCCAGTCCCGCGGGGCCATATTTGTCCGTCGAGAACTCGTAATAATTGTTGTAGTTGGTGACATCACCGTAAGGGGTGACCTTCTCATCCGTGCTGAACTTGCTCTTCTGAATGCCGCTAATCTTAGCGCCACCTTGGGCGACAGAGGGGGCGGAGTTCAGAGCGGAACGTCCTACCAGAACGGCGGCTCCGGTCAGGCCCATTCCCGCCAAAAGCTTGCGGCGATTCAGGTAGACAGGCTTGGGTGTAATTTCCGACCCAGATATATCAGACGCTTTCTTGATCAACATGCGCGGTGCCCTGCTCTTTCGTGAAACGACGGCCAGCCCCACACGTCTGGATTGTCGCCTTGCTCCTAATATAGGACGCAAATGAGGGCTGAAAAGTTACGTGGCTACAAAAGATTGGGTCCGATTTGCTGAGGTTGAGAGGCGCATCGTACGATGGCACGCATGACAAAGCCTTTCCATCAAGGGCAACCGGCCCTGTTGGGCAACGGAAACTACCCATGAAACCTTCGCGCAAGCACGGTGGGGTGGTGGCGGTCCTGATGGCCTCGTCCTTGCTGTTTGCACAGCAGCAAACTGCGTCCCTCACGATTACCACCGAGTCTTTGCCGCGCCCCCTGCTCCATCAGCCCTATCAGGTGCAGCTTACCGTGGAAGGTGGCTCACCGCCTCTGCGCTGGACCGTTTCAGCAGGAAAATTGCCCGACGGTTTGGACCTGAGCTCGGCCGGCGTGATTGAGGGTACTCCGGAGAAGCTGGGAGATTTCGACTTTACGATTGCGGTCAGCGACAGTGCCGGGCATACAGTGCAACGCGATTTCACCTTAAAGCCTGCCGCTCCGCTTCTCATTGAATGGTCAAAGTACCCTCGTGTCGAGGGTGATCAGATCACGGGCTCAGTCAAGGTCTCAAACGGAACGCCCGAGTCCTTCGATTTGACCGTCATCATTCTGGGCGTGAATGAGTACCATAAAGCGTTTGCGCTGGGCTATGAACGCTTCACGCTGCAGCCGGACACCGAAGAAATGGAAATTCCGTTTGGCTCTACTCTGCCCCAGGGAACTTATGAGGTTCATGCCGACGCTATTGCGGAGATCGCCGCCAGGAAAGTTATTTTCCGTGATCGCCGGCAGACCGAAAAAGCACTACAGGTCACGAGCGGGCCGTAGACTGCGGGGCGAAGCTAATGAGAAGGTTTTAAGAAAAGGTTTTAAGAAACTGATGAATTGTCGAATTTAGGGATTGTCGAAGTACTCTCGAACTCCGCTTTACGAAGCCGGTTTGCAAGCGCATGGAGTGTGAAGGAGGCTTGCAGAACAAAGAAATCAGAATGCAGGGCCGGCAACGATCACCGTTCTCTGCATTCTGACCTTGATGAAACTCGTCAATCGTAACTACTAGAAGCTGATGTCCCTGAGGTTCAGCGCGCGAGGCGGCTGATTCTTGCTGCCTTGAGGGAGTGCGCAAAAGTCGAAGTTGATATTTGCGCTGCCGCCCAGAGTGTTATCTACATAGGACTGTTGTCCGGCAATTATAGCCCCGTAGATATTCGTCGCAGATGCGCCACCACCCGTAAACGAAATGACGCCGGTAACGATGATCACACCATAAAAATTCAGACCGCCGTGGATGTCGAGGTTTCCGTTAACGAGCAGGATCCCATTGCCAATACTACCGCCGGTTAGCTGCAGGTTCCCGGGAACGACGGTGATCTGCGACGACATGTTTGCGGGTCCAGTCGGATTGTCAGCCGGCGAAGGCGGAAATGTTGGCGGCACGCCAAAGGTTTGGCCAGCTTGTGTGCCACAGGTTGTGGGATTGCCGGAGCAAGTGTAATTGTACGGCGGCCCCGTCACAGAAACTGCTCCGGGGGTCGAAGCGAATTGGTTATAAAGCTGACTTACGTTCCATGTCCAGGGTTGGTTCTGCACGACAGGAGGATTCGTGCCCGCCACTAGAGTTTCAGAATTATTCGGATTCTGCACGGTGCTGGCTGAGTAGATGGCGTAATGCGTTCCGTCACATGTTGGCGCGATAGCCCCAGTAACCCGATTCGTGCAGCTTGTTGTCTGGTTAGCGCCGCTGCCTGAGGTCGTGCAGGTGCAGCTGCAGTAGTCGTAGCCGTTCACGGTGAGCTGTCCGTTCAAGTTCACATGGTCCTGAGAGTCCACTGCGCCGTGCGTCACCAGCGGTGGATCCTGGGCGACTTCCATCTGGGAATAGCGTGTCGCCCCGGTACTCGTGACGGAATACGCAGTCAACTCGTAAACCTGCGTATGCGACGGCGGATCACTACCGGGCGCGAACGTACAGTTAGGCACGCCGAGCGTTGCAGCCGAGATCTCGCTGGCGCCATTCCAGCAGATTGGAATGGCAAGTGTTGCGTTAGCGCCGCTGCCGTTGTTGTAGTATGGCGCGCTCATGCCGTTTACTTTCGCCATGATGCGAACCCACTTGTAATTCAGGGCCGCCGCGGTGTTTGTACCGGGCGAATCATCGGCGATGTTCGGCGCAAATGTATTCGCCGGCATCGGCCAGGTGTTATTCCCAATCGCGACCATCTCGTTCTGCAACTGCGTGTCGAAATAGGCATTGCCCGCAACTGTGGGAGCAACGTTCTCGCCGTTGGTGGGATTGACGACATACATAATCGACGCCGGAGGTGCGGGATTTCCCGGCGTCACCAGGGGTGGGACAATCAAGTGAGGCGCAGCGTTGATTGGCATCATGCGTTCGCGGACCGCCTGCAGTCCGGCCATACCTCCGTAGTATGCCTGCTGCGAGGACCGGTAGTTGCTGTTGATCATGGTTTCGGCGTCGGTCATGTACAGCAAACCGAGGCCGATGCCCGTCAGCAACAGCAGGGCGAACAGCGCCGTTAACAGCGCGATGCCGCGTTCATTGTGCTTCATGTTGATTGTCTCCTTGCTCCCCACGAGCTTGGACCGCTATCTGAATTGCCTTCTCCGTGTCATCAATCTGCTTCTGGTTCTTTGCTAAAGTTTCGTCGCGCCTGGCTAAAGAATCCGAGTAGACTCGCCGCAAAGAGTCGTCCTGCTCATCCGCCAGCTTGCGCTGAATCTTGTCATAGTTGTCGAGCAGGGCTTGGCGATCGTGCTTGAGGCTGCCGAGAAGAGCCTTGGCCTCATCCAGAGTGCCATCGGTCAGCAATCCGGGAACGTTTACGCCCTGGCCCTTGCTGTGAGCCTGCGCGGCTTTTGAGTTCGCAGCTTGTTTATTGCCGGCAGCTTTGGTTGTGTCATCGCCAGCCGTCGCCTCTGTGCTGCCTGCCGATCCCCTGGAATCTTCCTGCATGCTGGCGGCTTGTGGGACACTGGGGATCTCGTCATTGGTTACGATATGGGTCGGCTTCGCCTTCGCCCTGGTCTGCCGCGCAACGGCGGCGAGGTCCTGATCGCTTGTCTGTGCCAGGCAGGCCATACCACCTGAAAGGATGCCAGCCGCGATCATTATCGCCAGCCACGTCATGAAATTCGATTCTGCGTCTTCTTGCTTCATAGCCATTAATTGTTGAGCTTCGCTGTGACCGTCATGCTTAATGCCGGTCTGGTGAGGTTCTGCTGGTCCATGTTGGCCGTCAGAACGTTGAGGGTCACAATAATGGTCTTTCCGACCTGCTGGAACACAGCCGGATTTTTGTACGACGCAAACAGGATGTCGTTATTAGCTCCGTTTGTGTTTCCCGCAATAGGGAGAGCTCCGCCAGTGTTGATGACGTTGGCAAGAGTAGAAACTGCAACAACCGGCTGTGCATTGGGGGCGGTGCCGTTCTGCTTTTGCACGATACTGCGTTGCAAAGTGCAAGGGCAGGTGCCACCCGCGCTTGCCAGGCCGCCGGCGCTGTTCAAGAGCGTGTACTGAACACTCTCGACCGCGCCATCGTTGTCGACATCGCCTTCAAACCACAATTGCGTTGGAGTGAGGTTGACGATTCCTACAGCAACCCGCTGGTCAGTTTGCCAATTCGGGTTGGGCAGGACGCCCGGGTCAAACATATTCGGCCCGGGAAAACCGGACTGATGCAGCTCACGCCCAATCTCGTCCAGTAAGTTGCGGGTCTCCTGGGTAGCATCAAGCTTGGTTTCTTGCGTCTTGTAAACCTTCTGCAAACTGCTGATCGCCGTGAATACTGCTCCCATGACGAGGGTGAGAATGGCAACCACGGCCAGCAGTTCCAGCAGTGTGAAGCCTGACATGCGCAACCCGCTTCGGCGCCTATGTTCCGCGTGCCTCATAATCCCCCAATGCTTCGCAACGTAATCGGTTGCGCGTACATCGTTCCCGTAGCCCCCGCCACTGACATTGCGCGCGCTGAAACCGTAATGAGGCGGGTATCACCGCTCGGGCTGGCTGCCTGAATATTCCAACGCACGTCGTACGTGACCTGGCGGCCGTTATTTCCGCAGTCCACATATAGCATCTTGTAATTGGCAGGAGCGGCGGCGTACGCCTGGTTTATCCAGTCAATATTCCCCGTGCCGTTTGGATCCAGCGCGGCCCCGCCCGGCGCAGTTGCTACATTCCACACAACCCCACCGCCCGCGGAGCAGTCCTGAATGGTGAGAACAACGGCAGGATTCGTGATGCTGGCGCTGATCTTGTCGAGCACTGTCTGCGCCAACATGGTTCCCGAGGTATCAGCCTTCGATCGGCCATTGCCCTGCACGGCTTTTGCAAACACACCCAGCATTCCCGCCATGCCGACCGCCAAAACAGTCATGGCGATTATCAACTCGACCATGCTCATGCCACCACATGCCCATGATTTGGCTCGTTTACCGCCGAGTTTTTCCAGAAACGCCATGTTTACAAACACCTCGCTATCTCGTTTACCTGTTTCCCCAAGCACCAGCGCTGAATACCCAGGTCTTTACCTGTCCGGCAGGTGTTACCACAACCGCTGCCCAGTTTGGAGCAGCTCCGGCACTCACGGTTTGTGACAAGTAGTAAGCAAAACCCACAGGCGCTCCGCCCGGCCCAGCCCAATTGCTGCAAACGCCTCCCACTACAGCGCAGGGAACCCCACGGCCGTTGAATATGACGGGCACAGGTGGGGTGGCTACGACTGCGAAACCCAGCGCGCCAGGAAGGCCGCCGGGAGCCGCAGCGGGAGCCGCAATGACGACATTGTTTGGAAGTTGAATCAGCGGTTCACCGGGATCGGCAGCCAGGTTCCCGTTCTGATCGAATAACAGCTGGTTGTTTCCGATCACCTGCACAGCGATACTTGAATTGGTGCGAATACATTGCATTCGTGCGCGCTGCACCATTGAGGTCACGTCAACGGTCGCAGTCCGAAGCTTGTACTGATTAATGGCAGTCCGGAACACCGGCAGTGCGATCGCACTGACGATGAGCATGACAGCTGCTACGATGACAAGTTCCAGCAGCGAAAAGCCTGCGATTTCGTCAGCGGACTGTCGTATTTGATGTCGCCGATTCACGAGTTCTCCATCCCCCCAGAAAACCAGGGCACCGAGTGATCCCACTGATCCCAATGCTCCTGCATTCCCTCAACGACAGGCAGCATGGGGAAATACTCTCCGGCGCTCCTCGCGAAGCTTCCCATTATGGTCAGCCCCGCCGAAGGCTTGCGCAAATTACGCCAGTTACACTGCACAGGTTACGATCGCGGCGCGGGTGCGCAGCCCATCACGGCAAGCATATTGGGCACGCTTCTCACTGACTACGTGACAGAAGTGCTGTCATATATATGGCGAAAATCAACCTTTGTTTGTGACCCTGGTAATTGCTAGGCAGGCGAGGTTTGGCACTGTTGCGCAGAAGTCCAAGGCTAAGAACTTGCTTCGAAGTTGCGCCTATTCTCGAGCAACTATCGGAGCATAGAGCATTAACTATTACGGCTGGCCAATTACAGCACGTCTTCGCCCGGCATTGGCTTCAGAATCCCCAGAAAAGAGCGAATTGAGGAATGAACTCTGGCGAAAGACGGTCGGAATGGCTTGAACGAGGAACGCCGGGCAGGAAACCTGAAAAAACAGGCTCAAAAAACTAAGAGTCCCGAAGTGATGTTGAACTCATTCGTCTCCGCCAGTAGCTCGCTTGTAGACCCTTGCCAAACCTGCTGTCCACGTTTCCTTGCGGTTACGTTAACGCGATCTGTACTTGGGCTCCGGGCTTACCGCCAACGGGAAAAACCTGTTCAACGCCTCGGGACTCTATATTTGCCTTCAACAATCCTCTTGTTCTCCTCGGCCAGCGCTTTGCTATAGACCCTCACTGACCTTCTCTTCATTCCTTGCGGATTGAGGAGTGATCTCGCTCGAGCCCCGGACGCTGCACCAACCGGGAAAACTTAAGAAGTTGTCAAAGAACGATTATGTTTTTACTCTTCCTATTTTGGGAGTCAATAAAAATGACGCGCCTTTATCTCACACAAAAT
This sequence comes from Terriglobales bacterium, assembly GCA_035691825.1. GTDB lineage: Bacteria > Acidobacteriota > Terriglobia > Terriglobales > Acidobacteriaceae > Gp1-AA122. The sequence continues at coordinate 46,727 of DASSIO010000264.1, forward strand.
CAACGGCGTGCAGCCCGTCCACAGGCGCCTGACCAGATTTGGTGCAGGGCGCAATCGATTTCGTCAACAGAAGCCGACGCCTGCGGGTTCTGCTCACAATTTCACCCCTAAGAAGTCCCGGAGGTTCGCTGCAGACACCAACAACCGCTGTGCAAAACGCAGGAGAAATCAGGAAGGACGCATAGGAAAGAAGGCTGAGACAGGAATATACCCGATAAGGTTAAAGGAATTTTAATTGTTACGGCGGACGGGCTACCCTCTAGTATTGGCTCTGCTAAATTCCTCGATATAGCGGTTTGCGATAGAATTGCCCGCTTGCAACCTGACCCGGTGCGGCGTTCTGCTGCACCATTTACAAGAGGTAGTCGCAATGCACAAGAAGCTCGTCTTAACTGTCACCCTTCTGCTGGTCATCATCATTGCGCTCGCGCAAGAATCGCAGACTCATTTCAACGGAAGAACCTGGTGGGATTATGTAAAAGTTCTAGCCGCCGACAACATGGAAGGCCGGGAAACTGGAAGCGCAGGCCTGCAGAAGGCCGAGGTCTATGTCGTCGAGCAGTTGAAGAAAGGGGGCTTGCGGGCCGCCGGCACCAATGGTTTCTATCAGCCGGTTAAATTTGTTTCCCGGCAAATCGTCGAGAAAGAATCAAGTGCCGCGCTGATTCGCAACGGCAAAACCGAGCCGCTCAATATCGGTGAAGACGCAATTTTCAGTACACGAATCGACCTGGCGCCCGACGTTGAGGCGCCGCTCGTGTTCGTGGGATACGGCCTTAATATTCCCGAGAAGGATTACAACGACTTCTCCGGTCTGGACCTTAAAGGCAAAGTCGCTGTCCTGTTCTCAGGCTCTCCCGCCGATATACCCGGACCTCTTGCTTCGCACTACCAGACCGCCAAAGAACGGTGGAAATCCCTCGCCGAAGCGGGCGCCGTCGGGATTATTTATCTGCCCAACCCAGCCATGATGGACATCCCGTGGTCCCGCATTACCTTGAACCGCGCGCATCCCAGTATGGAGCTCGCCGATCCTGAATTCGACGAGACCCGGGGCGAGAAGCTGGCGATGTTCTTCAATCCGGCCCACGCGGACAAATTATTTGAAGGGTCGGGCCACACCTTCCAGGAAATTGCAGCGCTCGGAAAGGAACGCAAAGCGCTGCCGCATTTCGATCTGCCTGCGTCTATCAAGGCTGTGACCAAGGTCAACCAGAAAACCCTGGAATCCGACAACATCGTTGCCAAGTTGCCGGGCAGCGATCCTCAATTGAAGAACGAATACGTCGTGCTTTCCGCTCACATCGACCACATCGGCACTGGCGAACCCATTAACGGCGACCGCATCTATAACGGCGCCATGGACAATGCCTCCGGCACTGCAGTGCTGCTCGATGTCGCTTCCTCTCTCAAGAAACATCCGGAGAACCTGAAACGGTCGTTGCTGTTTGTCTTCGTTACCGGGGAAGAAAAAGGACTGCTGGGTTCGAAATACTTTGCCGCTCACCCGACCGTCGATCCCAAGTCGATGGTTGCCGACATCAACATTGACATGTTTTTGCCGTTGGTACCGCTGAAGAAGCTCACTGTTTATGGATTGGATGAATCCGATCTGGGAGACATGGCTCGCGAGGTGGCACAAGCAAATGGCATCCAAGTGCAACCCGATCCCGAGCCCCTGCGCAACATCTTTATTCGCAGCGATCAGTACAACTTCATCGTACACGGCACTCCGGCACTCGCCATGGGAGTGGCGCCGACTACACCCGAGCAGAAACAGATTTATAAGGATTGGTTGATGCACCGCTACCATGCTCCTTCCGATGATCTTCAGCAGCCGGTCAACCTTGCGGCAGCCGCAGGTTACGAGGAGGTTATTCGCGGGCTGATGGTGAAAGTCGCCGATGACACCCAACGGCCGCAATGGAAAGCAAACAGCTTTTTCCGCCGCTATGCCCAAACAGCTGGAGAATGAGGAGGACGGGCGGCAACCTCCTGTCGGTCGGATCGAAAACTCAGCCGGCCCGCGACGGCTATAATTTCTCGCAGTAAGTGTAAGGAGGAAGTCCCCATGGCCGCAGTCATCCCGGAGAAGTACCGTGATCTTTTCAATAAACGCGCTTTTGCCAGCCTGACCACACTGATGCCGGACGGCAGCCCCCAGACCACTCCGGTATGGTGCGACGTCGACGGCGACCACATCATTTTCAATTCCGCCAAAGGCCGCCAGAAGGACAAAAATGTGCGTCGTGATCCGCGGGTTGCCATGGCCATCGTCGATCCGGATAACCCCTACCGCTATCTGGAGATTCGCGGCAAGGTCGTTGAGATTACCGAAGAAGGCGCCGATGCGCACATCAACAAAATGGCGAAGAAATACCTCGGCCAGGACAAATACCCTTATCGCCAGCCGGGAGAGGTCCGGGTGATGTATAAGGTACGGCCGGAACACACAACCACTATGGGCTAGCAGTAGGAATTGCTCGGCCGCTCGGCTTGTGCATCCAGCCGGAGGTCAGCCAACTCGGGCAAGGAGTCAGGCCTTGAACTGCTAGCCTGCCGCTTGCCTGCGGGGTTGTTCCATGTGCAAAGCTCATGCATTCGCCCAGCGTCGCTCTGCGTTGGGCCGCTGACGCCGGAGCACAACTCTCGTGCTTGCAACGGCTTACATTGACAACCTATTGGCAGAGTAGTTGCTCATTATTGGCCTGAGACCTCCCCGATTCAAGTGAGGCCGATAATGTTCAAGACCCTCTTGTCCGGTTTCGTGACAATGATCTGGCTCATGGCGGCAGTGCCCGCGCATGCCAATTCTGCTAAGACGCTTACCTTCACCGGCTTGTCCAATAACGAGCAAGTGCTCGGCTTTTACAACGGCGGCGTCGGAAGCAGTGGTTCGGGACCGGGCCCGGGTTTCGGGATCAGCTTTTCACCCAACGCGATAACGGTCGCGGGCGCCGGCGCGAATGGCAACTTTGTGCTGGCCACAGGCGTGACAAGCATTAACGTAAACACCGGATTCGCAAATGGACTCATCCTGCTGTACGCAGGCTCGTCTCCCGCAACCATCAGCATCTGGAGCGGACTGAATGGCACTGGCACCCTGCTATCCAGCAAGTTGCTCGGAGCCACCAGCGGATGCGCCAGCTTGAGTTCTTGCGCGGGAAAGTTAGCCGGCATTAACTTCAATGGCACGGCCTTTTCTGTGACGATCGGCACAAGTAATGGCAGGATTGCCTTTGACAACGTGACCTTCGGTGTCCACAGCCCGCTCGTGACCCCGGAGCCCTCGAGTCTCGCATTGCTAGGCACCGGGATAACAGGTATGTGCTTGCTGTCCTTCTATTACAGGAAAGCCCACGTTTCGCCGATGAAGGTTTTCTGTCGCGGACAATGACACGCAAGAGCAGCCAGCGTTTCCAGGGATTCAAACTTAGACCGACTCGCGTAACCCCCGACGTCTTCGTCTGGTCGCGGCGACGCGACGGTGAGCGTAGCGGGAGGCAGCTGGAGAAATCCCGAGGCGCCGCGAGGGAGCTCAACAATTGGTGGGCCCACCAGGATTTGAACCTGGAACCAACAGATTATGAGTCTGCTGCTCTAACCGTTGAGCTATGGGCCCGGTAATCGATTTTCAAAAGCTAGCATACAATCACTTGCATTCAAACTAGGGCAAATTAGGGCAAGACTTCTTGCCCAATAGTTTGCCCAGCTGGTCAGCCACACGCCGATGATCTGCACTTTGTGCGTGCCTGTAGCGCAGGGTTGTCGTGACCTGTGCGTGTCCCAATAGCTCACGTCTGACGGCGACAGGCACATTCATCCGGTCTAGTTCCGTCGCATTAATGACTAGACCGTTGGGACCATTCTAGTTCCTTCGCTTCATGAGAAGAACGCGACGATCCCGCCCACGCTATCTTGCAGCCCGTGGGCCAGCATTCCTGGACGCAGGCTCTTGCGCCAGTAGAAAAGCAGTCCCAACAGCCATCCTTGTACCATGATGGCAAGCATGGCCTTTCCATAAAATCCGTGAGCGAGACCGAACACTATCCCCTGCAGGATGACAGCAATTGAATAGCTACCTGTCCATGCGCTGAATTGTTGCGTGAGGTATCCGCGGAAGACGAGCTCTTCCGCAAACCCTGCTGACGCAGCGAGTCCCAGAAAGACCAGGAGCTCGAATAAGGTCTTGGGAGGGATATTGGCTACGGCGCTATTGTTGTTAGCCCCAAGGAGATAAGCCAGTGCTCCCACCGTCGGGACCACGACAACCATAAATCCGACAGCAAGCCCTACATCTCTGAAGAAAGCGCGGGGTCTCTGCCAGCGCCCTGAAACCAGACTACCCACAGTGAGCCCCCGGCGTCGGAGCGCCAGCCAAACTAAGAAAACTCCAACCCACTCTTCGACTAGTACAGTGAAGTAGCTGGAGAGCCGGTGACTTACACCCGGCAGATTTGCGTTCGGGAGCCCGTGTTGGTATGCACTCGCGACAGAGCCGATCGCGATAGGCGCAAGCACCAGCACGGTGTGCCACCATGGAGCGATGGGCTGTTTCCGAGTATTCAGGGCTGCTATCACGGTGCTCGATGCCATTGTCTCGTCCTCGTCTTTCCTCGTCTTCCCGTTCCTCCTGGGCTGCCGGACAAACATGGTAGGTGAGGACCAAGCGGGAAGCTGCTCAAAAGTGCACAGCCTCGGGGGGCTTCGCCTTATACCCGCCGGAGAGAGCATCTCTCGCCGATGTATTCTGGCCCCAGCTGGCTCGGATTGGCTTGAATCCTACGTAGCAAATAACGATTACCTCACCTTCGTGAGCACAAACAAAGCGATTTTCGCCAGCGTTCATGATGCTGTGAAGGCACTCGGCTGGGGTAGTTGTTTGGCACTGGTTTACGGATAGTTGGCGAAAAATCTCGATTGCGCTCAAAATCGCGCGAATAGGAAGTTCAGAGCGAAAGTCTAACAACGGCCATACGCCATAATCCTCGGCTGCAGGACTTGAAAGAAACTGTGAAAATCAATGGAACTGGCAATCTGGCTCTAATGTTTCTGAACCTCGCCATCATTGTTGGCACGGTGCTCAGCTATCGGAATTACCGGGTAGACTGGTACTCAGTCTTTGCGAGTGCAGGGGTCTCTTTACTCGTCCTCAACGGCATGTTCTTTGCACTTCGTCGCTCACCTGACTTTGCCCCAGCATGATGAAGGCGACTGAACAAAGGGGGTTGTCCGGTCTGTTGCATTCTTTGCAGCTCTGCTCTTTTTGAGCGAATGGTTTTGCGCTGGCCGATGACGTTGTGCCTCGAGATTTGTGCCTGACCGTCGTTAAATCCCCATAACACTCGTAATGCCCGTCCACCTGCACTAGGTAATCTCGTCCATCATTCACCAGCCGTCGGAGGAACTATCTTGGTTCGTTAGCTCGCTCGTTTAAACGAGCAATGGTGATCTGCTGGCCTATTGAGCCATGCAATGCCCTCCGAATGGCTTTATTCTCGCGGGTTGGGAGACAGCTTCGGGTTCGGCAAGACAAAGATCTTCTTCGCCAGCCCCGAGGCAAGCGCATCCTCGCCGTAATAATCCCGGAGAATAGCCCTGCTCTTGCGGTTAAGCAGATCGGCATTTTCGACCGCAAACTCGCTCCACAGCGGCTCTCGTCCGTTCTGCTGACGGAGGCGGACCAGCCGTTCATGGATCAGGAACAAGAACGCCCAGGTGATGGTCTCGTGGTAAAGGGTAGGCTTTCCATGGGCTGCCGCGAATCGTTGTAAGGCCTGCGAAAACCGCGCCACGGCCTCAAGCACGGGGAAGCCCCGCAAATAAAGAAAAGCCATCCTCACGTGATCGCAATGATGAAAGTCTTCGTTTCGTAAACTGCAATCTTCGAACGCGGCGAGGAATTTCTCGTCAGTCATGGAGTCCACGCTGTCTGCTCGGCAACGTTGGCGTGAAGTCTTCTCAGCTGCTTAACGTACCGTGGTACCACTGTACCATCGCTATCAGCCAAGTTCAAGGAAGCGTTTTCATCAGCCTTCCCTGGTGCCATGAGCGCTCGAACTCCTGCTGATTACCGCCTGACTACGCTGTCACGAAAAGTTCCTGGATTCAGGGCGCCTGGTGATACACTCCCGGATAAATCGGGCCCAGGCAGTTACTTCGCGTCGGAGGGATCATTATGGGGCTCAATCGCGGCCGAATTTGGATCGGTGGAGTGGTCGGCGGAGTTGTCTGGAACATTTGGAGCGCGATCGTCAGTTTCCTTATCGTAGGCATGTGGCGGTACCAAGCGGCGCAAAAGGAAAATCTCTTCTTGCAAACGCCGCGCTACCCGGCGTTCCAGTTGCAGTGGGCTATCCTGCTCTTCGTAATGGCGATTATCCTCGCACACCTATACGCCTGGTCACGCACCACTGCCGGACCGGGACTCGGCACCGCGGTTAAGATCGGAGTCGCAGTCGGTTTCGTAGCGGGATTTCCGCTCAATTTTGCGCAAGCCACCTGGTCGCCTGTGGATCGCATGCTGCCTCTGGGATGGTTGTTGGAAATGTGGGTGGGAGCGATCCTGGCCACACTGATTGCGGGTGCGCTTTATAAGGAGTGAGTGGGAAGTGGTTCTTCGCTCGTGATTCTCTCACCGAGACGGAGAACGACTGTTATCTTATCGGTTCCACGACTACTGCTGTGCCGTAGGCCAGCACCTCAGTTACGCCTTGCATGACTTCGGTGGCATCGTAGCGAGCGGCCACAACAGCGTTTGCGCCCAGATCCGCGGCGTGCTGCAGCATCAGATCGAAAGCTTCGGCGCGGGTCTTTTCGCACAGATTCGTCAACAGGGTGATGTTGCCACCCACTAGTGTTTGCAGGCCGGCTCCGATGGTGCCGAAAATAGAACGTGATCTGACCGTAATTCCGCGTACGACTCCCAATGTCCTCACCACCCGGTAACCATCCAGCTCATATTGCGTGGTGACCATGTTGTGGGCCACCATGCGCCCTGTGCCTACCGATGAAGTGACCACTGCGCGCCTCCTCCCGATTGACTCCACACTCGCGGCAACTACTCGAACGCAAGCAGAGGGTCAGCCGTCCTGGAACTATTCAAGCTCAGCCGCAATCACGTATTGCTGCAGCTCTGAATCATAGCTGATGTGCAGAACGTTAGGTTTGCAACAGACCTGGCAATCCTCCACGTACACCTGGTTGAGACCGGCCGAGGTGTCGAGTGAGATTTCGTTCCACTCGCCGCAGCCTGCGCATTGGAATCCAGCTGTCACTATGCTTGACGATCTCACCTTTCACGCTTTTTTAACAGATTATTCATCTGGCCGTAATCTGCCCGCAATGGACGCCGTTTAGATTCCTGGCACTTCCCACAGCGTGGTTTAAACAGTTGAGAATGACCAACTGAAGGTGAAGGGCATTCTCAACGAAATTCACGGCCGCACCCATGACGGCTCTTCTGCGCCGGGCGTGCCGGCAGTGTTTGGCATGAATTTCCAGGGCGTCAGCGTGGGGGAGAAACTTTCACTCGATAATTTCGACAACAGCTGTGTCGACGATACCGATCCGAAAATCAATCAGCAACCCGGCGGTTATCTGGACGGCGCCGGGACGCCTAGTAACGTTCTCGCCTACGCCTTGGAAAAGACGGATCAAGCCCTTGGTCAGATGATCCAGGCTCTAAAACAAGAAGGGATCTATGGTTCCACGTTGTTCATTGTCAGCGCCAAGCATGGGCAGTCGCCCATCAACCCGGTTAAGGTGAACAAGCCGGGGCACTTCTCCGACTTGGTCGCCGCGCTGCCGGACGGCACAACCAATCCCGCTGCCATTGCCATCGCCAATGCCGCCAACTGCGCCACCGGTGCATGCGGCTTTGTGCAGGACGATGACGTAGCATTGATTTGGCTTCAGGGGCAAAACATCTCGACGTCGCAGGTGGTCGACTACCTGAACACGAATGCTAGCGCTTTGTTCATCGATGAAGTGATGGCTCATGATGAGTTCGAACTCAAGTTCAACAACCCCGCCAAGGACAGCCGCACTCCTGACATCATCGTGCAGCCCGTCTACGGCACCATTTATACGACGTCGAGCAAGAAAAATGTCGAGCATGGAGGTTTCAGTTTCGGCGACACGAATGTCGGTCTTGTCGTATCCAATCCCGGACTCGCGGCGCACGTCCTGAAAACACCAGTAGCTACCTCGCAAGTAGCCCCGACAATTCTGCAGTTCCCTGGACTCGATCCCCAGAGCTTGAGATCCGTTCGCGCCGAAAAGACGGAAAACTTACCGGGCTTGCCCTTCTAGCCCGCCCCGAGTCAATTTGGCACTTCGTTCTCGGTGGAGCTTTTGCTCCACCGTTTTTTGTTGGGGGAGACGAGGAATAGCCGAACGCGAAGGCCTCGCACCATATAATGTCCCATTCGGCTGTCAGTGGAGGACTAATGATCTCTCGCCGCCGCTTCATGCAGGTGGGCGCCGTAGCTGCCGGTGCGACAGTTTCATTTGCTCAAACCGAACCGCAGCACAATTGTGCTCCCCTGCCGGAAGCGATTGCCGCCCTGAAATCGATGAAGGAGCAGGCTCAGCCCATCACGATTGCAGAACGCCTCAGCCGCCAGGAAAAAGCCCGCCGACTGATGCGCGCCGATGGCATTGATGCAATTCTCCTGATGGAGGGCACCTCGATCCGGTATTTCACCGGAATTCGCTGGTGGGGTGGCGAACGCCTGTTCGCTCTCGTCCTGCCCGCCAAGGGTAAGGCGTTCTTCGTATGCCCTGCATTTGAGCAAGGTCGTGCTGTGGAGCAGATCAAGCAAAGTCCACAAGCAGCTGATGCCGACGTTCGCATCTGGCAGGAGGATGAGAATCCCTATCAGCTTGTAGCGCAGGGGTTGCGCGATCGCGGCATTTCCACCGGGACTCTGGGGATCGAGGAGACGGTGCGCTTTGTCTTCAGCAACAACATCGGGAAAGCATCTCCGCAGACCAAGCTCACCAGCGCCACGCCTGTTACGGCCGGCTGCCGCATGATCAAGAGCAAACATGAACTTGACCTGATGCGCCTCGCTTGCCAAGCGACCATGGCCGTATATGAGGCCGTTTACAAGTCCCTGCAGGAAGGAATGACAGACGGCGAGATTCGGCATCTTGTCGATGCGGGCTACGAGAAAGTTGGATTTCCGGGCGAAGTGGACGTTTCGATTGCCGCAAACTCCGCCTCACCACACGGATCGCAGATTCCGCAGGTCGTCCGGCAAGACAGCATCATTATGTTTGACGATGGCTGCACGGTCGAGGGCTACTGCTCTGATATCACGCGGACCTTCGTATTCGGCAAAGCCACTGACGAGATGAAGAAAGTCTTTGATGTTGTTCACCATGCGCAGCGAACTGCGCTTGCGTCAGCACGGCCTGGTGCGACCTGCGCTAGCGTCGATGCGGCCGCGCGCAAAATTATTACCGACGCCGGCTATGGGCCCGACTACAAATACTTCGCCCATCGTGTGGGCCACGGCATGGGACTCGACATTCATGAGTGGCCGTACCTGGTTCGCGGCAGCAATACGCGCCTGGAACCCAACATGGTATTCAGCGATGAGCCCGGCATCTATATCCCCGGCAAGTTCGGCATAAGGCTGGAGGATGACATGCATATCACCGAGAACGGCGCAGAGTTGTTCACGGCACAAAGTCCATCGCTGGAACACCCGTTCGGCACGGCATGAGGAGCGTCTGCCATTAGCAGTTCCCTTCACCCGGTCCGCTGGGGCGTGGTCGCCTTATCGGGCGCGCCGCTCGTCCTTATTCTGCTTCTGGGCTTTGCATTCGCCACCCGGCACGCAGACCTGACCCGGACCCTGCGGCGTATTTTGCTGTACACCTTACTTTGCGAATTGATCATTGTCCTTATTCTTGCCTGCGTCGGAGCTGTGTACGAGCGAGTCAGCACCCGGCGGGATCGCCGCTTATATCCGCCGCCCGGGCGGCTCATCGACGTCGGCGGTCATCGTCTTCATCTCTATTGCAGGGGGCAAGGAACACCCACCGTTGTGCTCGAGCATGGGCTCGTCGGTTCCTATCTGGACTGGTACCTGGTACAGCCAAAAATTGCCGCCTTCACTCGAGTCTGTTCCTACGACCGCGCTGGCTATGGGTGGAGCGATTTCAGTCCCAACCCGCGCCTGCCTAGTGTCATGTGCGACGAGCTGCATGAGTTGCTTATCCGGTCCGCCGAACGCCCGCCTTTCATTGTGGTGGGGCACTCGATGGGAGGGTTCGACGCATTGATTTACGCCAAAAAATATTCCGCCGAAGTTGCAGGGATTGTCCTCGTCGATGCCTCGCATCCTGACGAAACTCTGCCGTTCTCATGGCGGCAGAAACTCTGGCTCAGGTCCATGCAACTAACAGCGCCGTTTGGACTGCCACGTTGGAGGGACTGGTGCGCCTCGGGACCGAAAAAGCTTCCGAAATCGCAAAGATCGTTTGCGTGTGAAGCTCGCGCCTTCCGCACCAACTATGAGCAGTGGGCCGCTTTCGGTGCCGCCGCCGAAGAGGTTCGTCGAGTCACGTCGGTTGGCAGCGTGCCGCTAATGGTGATCTCACGGGATCCAAACCGGCAGCCGCGATCGGGTGATGTCGTGAATCCCGACTTCGAACGCCATTGGTGGGAATTGCAGAAGGACTTGCTCAAGTTATCTGAGAATTCCAAGCACATTCTTGCTGAATGGAGTGGGCACGGCATTCCTCAGCAGAGGCCCGACGTGGTCGTTTCTGCAATTCGAGAAATGCTGGACAATCTCCGCAGTGCACAGCGATTCCGGTAGAAGCGCCACACCGGCTTTGTCAGTCCGAGCAAAGCGAGCAATCCCTACCGGACGAGAAAACGCGCGTTCTTAACGCACTTCGGCTAGGTGATGCTCCGAAATTTGCTTCTTCACGGCTACCGACAAGCCCTTGATTCCGGCGCGAATTTGTTCCGGAGTGGCGTTCGAAAAGTTCAGCCGCATATGCGGCCGATGTGGCTTGCCATTACTGCCGTAGAAACATTCGCCGGGCACAAATGCCACATTTTGCTGCAAGGCCGCTTCAAAGAGCTTCTGCGAATCCACCCCTTCGGGCAGAGTTACCCATAAGAACAGTCCGCCTTTAGGATGAGTCCACGTCACCTCGGGCGGGAAGAACTCCTGCAAGGCTTCGAGCATCACGTCGCGGCGCTCACGATAAACTTTGCGGATCAGTTTTACGTGCTCATCGAGAAAACCGTCGCGGGCCACCTCGTAGGCAACGATCTGATTGAACGTCGAAGTATGTAGATCGGCGCCTTGCTTCAGCTGCACCAGTTTCGTGATCACGTCAGGTGGCGCGACAATCCAGCCCAGTCGCAGGCCGGGGGCCAGCGTCTTGGAAAAGGTGCTGAGATAGATCACGTTTCCGATCGAGTACCCATTATCCCGGCGCAAGTTCTCGCGATCGAGCACCACCAGCGAAGGAAGATGCTCGCCCTCATAGCGGAGCTGGCCATAGGGATCATCCTCCACAATAGGGATGCCGTACTTGTCGGCCAGCAACACCAGTTCGTGCCGCCTGCCTTCCGATAGCGTCGTTCCACCCGGATTCTGGAAGTTTGGCAGAACATACATGAACTTTGGGCCGGCGCGTAGGGCGCCGTCCAGCAACTCGGTGCGAATGCCGTCATCATCGCTGGGCACAGAAACATACTCAGCTCCATACACATTGAAGGCCTGCAGGGCGCCTAAGTAGGTCGGCGCTTCCACCAGCACCCGATCGCCCGTGTTGATGAACAGCTTGCCTATCAGGTCCAGCGCCTGCTGGGAACCGGTGGTGATCAGCACGTTCTCGATGCGAGCCTTGATGCCATACCGCGCCATGTTCTCCGCAAGCATCTCGCGTAAGGGCGGATACCCTTCTGTCGGGCTGTACTGCAACGATGCCGGCCCATTCTTTTCTAAGACGCGCTGGCAGGCTTCAGCAAAACGCTCTACGGGGAACACTTCCGGCGCAGGCAGGCCCCCGCCGAAGGAGATGATTTCCGGACGCTGAGTCACCTTCAGCAGTTCGCGGATTGCTGAACTCTTGATAGCCTTGGTGCGGGTCGCGTATCTGGACGTCCAGGCAGTCGACATCGTTCGCCCTCCTTACCCTTGAACCGTTAACTAGTTCGACTTCCAATGTAAATTTCCCGGCCCTGCCTTAGATGTGATGCACAGCAATCCTGATATGACGAAAATCACCAGCCAGGTGTGACCAAGGTGAGCAGCCGGCATGGGCACTCCTCAGTGAGCAGCCGCCGCCCGCCCAAGTACCTCTCGCACCTTCTGTAATAGGACATCGGTGCTGAATGGCTTCTGCAGGAATGCCGCCCGTCTGTCCAGCACGCCCGCCTTGATCACCTCATCATCTGTATAACCTGAGATAAAGAGTGTTCTGATGCTCGGGTGCTGAGCAGAAACCCTTTCCGCCAGTTCCCGCCCGCTCATCTTCGGCAATATCAGGTCGGTCAGGAGCAGATGAATGGGGGCAGTCTGCTGACAGTGGTCTAGAGCCTCTTCGGGATCGCGAGCCTCCAGCACCGTGTATCCGCTCTTCTGCAACAGCATCGAAATCAGTGACCTCACTCCATCTTCGTCTTCCACTAGCAGAATCGCCTCAGATCCCCGATAACTAGCTCTCGACGATTCAGATGCTTGTGGTGTCTCGGCCCCTTGTTCCGTTCTTGGCAAATAGACTTTGAAGGTTGTGCCCTGTCCCAATTCGCTGGAAGCCACGACATACCCGTTGCATTGCTTCACAATTCCATACACGGTCGAGAGGCCCAGGCCCGTACCCTTGCCCACGGGCTTGGTAGTAAAAAATGGTTCGAAGATATGAGGAAGGGTTTCTTCGTCGATGCCCGCTCCCGTATCGGTGACTGACAACAGCACGTACCTGCCCACGGGTACTTTCCCATGCCATGGATGCAGGTCATCCACCTCAATGTTTTCCGTGCGGATGAGCAGTTTGCCGCCATCCGGCATGGCGTCGCGGGCGTTGAGAGCGAGGTTCATGATGACCTGCTCCATTTGCCCAGGATCGGCCTTTACCGATCCGACCTCCTGGCCCGAAACGATGGTTAGCTCGATGTGCTCGCCCAGCAGCCGCCGCAAGAGCTGCACCGCATTGCCAATGACACTATTCAGATCGAGAATGCGAAATTCGACAACTTGTTTCCGGCTGAAAGCTAGCAGTTGGGCAATCAGGGATGCGGCGCGGTCCGCTGCTTTCTGTATCTGCTCAACTCCGCCCCGCCGGGAATCTGCCGTGTGCAGTTTTTCGATCAGCAGTTGGCTATTTCCTTTGATCACGGTGAGCAGATTGTTGAAGTCATGGGCAATGCCTCCTGCCAGCTGTCCTACGGCTTCCATCTTTTGCGCCTGCCGAAGCTGCTCTTCCAGCAGACGACGCTCAGTAATGTCCTCCACGATCATTTCGAAGCCAGAAATCCTTCCATCTTCATGGATACTGCGCCCACTGAGGCGCACGGTGATAATCTTTTGGTCCTCGCGCCGCCATTGCACCTCAACTCCGCGTAGTTGTCCTCCGGCCAACAGGCTGCTGACAATCTCCTGATGATGGCGCCGGTCGACGTACACGTCCCGAGTCATGCGCAGCCGAAGAACTTCCTCGGCGCTGTCATAACCAAGGATCGCAACCAGCGCCGGGTTCACATCCGTGAACTGATCATCCAGGCTCCAGCGGAAAATGCCATAGACCGCGCTCTGTACCAGTGTGCGGTACCGCACCTCTGACTCTCGCAAGGCCTGCTGGTTTCGCTTTTGCTCGATGGCGCTGGCCACGTGTTGCGAGACAAACGTCAGAATTTCTTTTTCTTTTTCGCCGTACCGCACTTTCTCGGTGTAGCTTTGTACTACCAACGCGCCGAATGTAGTTTCACCGGTTTTCAGTGGAACCCCCAGCCAGTCAACCGATGGTGCGCCGAGACTCTCGACTTCTCCCCTGGCAACCAGGCCGTCAAACACTTCTGGGGTCGCCAACAAGGGCTGGCCGGTCCTCAGCACGTATTCGGTCAGACCTCTCTTCGGCGGCCGCGATTCTGGGGCGGGGTCTTCCTCATCGACAAAATAGGGAAAGCTGAGCATGTCGCGCTTCGCGTCGTAAAGCGCCAGGTAAAAATTCTTCGCGTACATCAACTCGCCCACGATGCTGTGAATGGAGGCGAACAGGGCGGGCAAATCTGCATCCGAAGTCGTTGTGCTGGCGATGCGATACAGCGCGGTTTGTAACTGCTCCGCATATTTCCGCTCGGTAACGTCCACCAGGATGGCTACGTTCGCAAGATTACCGGCAAATTGGATTGGCCGCGCGCTGGCGCTGAAATCCACCCATCGCTCTTCGCCAGTCTTGGTTATCAGCTTGAACTCGTAGTGAGAAGGCACCCTTCTGCCTGCCAGCCGGCCTTCGGACCTGGCCACGGCCATGGCGCGATACGGCTCGGGAATCAGCAAGGACCATGGATCTTCCATGGCCAGCAATTCCTCCCGCGAATAACCGGACAGTTGCGCCGCGCTCGGATTCAGGTAAAAAAACCTTTTCCCGTATATGCAGATTGCCGGGGTCGCGTTTTCCGCCAAGGCACGGAAGCGGCTCTCGCTTTCGCGTATTGCATCCTGGCTGCGGCGATGCGCTATGGCGTTCGCCACCTGCTGTGAAACGAAGGTCAGGATTTCCTTCTCCGCCTCGCCGTAGCGGATATTGGCTTCGTAGGTTTGTACTGTCAAAACACCGAACGTGGTGTCGCCCTGCTGCAGCGGCACACCCATCCAATCGCGGGATGGCGCCCCCGCCCGGGATTCCACCTCGCCGCTTCTCACCAGTTCGTCAAGAATTTCGGGGGTCGCCAGCAGCGGCTTTCCTGTACGCAATACATATTCGGTCAAACCGCGATGAAATTTGTGCGGCGAGGGAACAACCCGATCCTTTTCGTCGACGAAGTATGGGAAGCTCACCAACTCAGTCCGTGGATCGTAAAGCGCGACGTAGCAATTCTTGGCGTACATCAATTCCTGCAAGATGGAATGAATGCTGGAAAACAGTTCGTTGAGGTCCTCGGCGGTGCTGGCCTTCTCTGCAATGCGATAGAGGGCCGACTGCAGACGCTCGGACCTCTTACGCTCGCCTATATCGCGATATATCGCGTAGTATGCCACGCGCCCAGAACCGATCTGCACTGGAGTTCCAAGAATGGAAACCTCCGCTACCGACCCGTCTTTCCGCTTCCGCCGCGTTTCCATGCTGACGGTGCGGCCTTTCTCCACGGCTACATTCAAACCGACGGCTTCCCCATCGTGGGAGGCGGGAGCGATAAGCTGATCCAGTTCTTTTCCACGCGCCTCTCGCAGCGTATAGCCAAACATGCGGGTGAATTCGCGATTCACTCGCACGATTCGCTGGTCCTTGTCGACGATAACCACGCCTTCCGGCGCGCTCTCAAACAAGCCTTCCAGATACGCTTCCGGAACTTGTCGCTCACGCTCGGCACGTTCGAGCGATGACAGCATCTGGTTGATCGCGGCCGCCACTTCGGAAATCTCATCTCGCCCTTCCAACTGCACGCGTTCCGCAAGCCCACTTCCGTGGCCTATATTGGCCACGCGCTTGCTTAGCGCGATGAGGCGCGCCAACACCAGTTTCTCTACCAGCAGCAGACTCAGGCCGGTGAAGGTCAGCGCCAAAAAAAGCGTGGACGCCAACAAGTAGATAACAGCCGATTCGCCCTGTTGATAGACGCTCCGATTCATTTCAAGGCGCAGCACCACAATGGCGTTGCCGCGGTAGTCGCGCAAAGCCTGGTAACCCATGATTCGCGTCTCATCAACAGGCTGAATGAGAACCGAACCGGCGCTGGGCAGATGCTCCACGGCGCTGCGCACGTCTTCCGGAACACCTTCCCCCTGGGGAGCGAAGAGTTGGAAAGTTAAGCTGGTCGTGCGCTCGAGTCGCTGCAATTCCCGGCTGTCGAGTCGCCTGCCCATGATGAGCGAGCCGGCAGGTGGCCCGCTACCGTCGGCTCGCAGCACTGTCCAGGCGGACACCAACATGAATCCGTCGGGTAACTGCAGGATGCCACCAACTCCCTTGGCGCCGGTGCGCGCTTCCCGGCCCAATAACGTCAGCTCGTCCAACAGGCTGGATGGAATAGAAGATTGGCCATGGTTGAAGTCGTACTCGCGGGCATACACCGGGCGATCTTGGGCATTAACGTAAGCGAGTATGTTGAGCCGTAACGCTGCCAGTCCATTGTCAGGAAAGTTATTCTTGCCCCACGTTGGCGAGGGATGCTGAACAAAGTTGTACGCTTCGTTCCATTGCGCGTCATCGCGCGCCAGAATGCTGAGTAGGTCATACTCGTCAGTTATGGCATTCGAGGCTCGTTCCAGATTCTGCCGCACCTGTTTGTCTTCCAGCTCGGCAAAGCGGTGCAGAATCGTTCTGCGTGCAATTACATAAAGAGCGGCGCACAGGCTGACCAGAGTCAGCCCGATGATCAGCAGTGTTTTCCTTCGCAGAGACACAATGAGACCTGTGGCGATCCCTCAACCAAGCGCAAGGCGCAAAAATGAACCATGCCAGGCGCCATATTCTCGATCAGAACGAAAGCGGCAACGCAAATGCGGCGGCTGTGTCGTTGCCTGGCCGAGCATATCGCAATCTGTTTCCATTGGGGAGACACACTCGTAATCCCTCAGCCATTCCCTCTGGGCAAAGTTCGGCAGGCAACAGTGGGCTTTCGCCGCGAATCGAACGTTGCGCGCAGTCATTGGGCAGGATTACCTATGAAAGCACCTTTTCTGATTGGCCGTCTGATATTCGGAGGCTTTTTCCTCTACAACGGCATCAACCATCTCCGAAACCGTAACGCGCTGGCTCAGTACGCCGGTGCTAAAGGAGTCCCGGCGCCGGATCTGGCTGTGCCGCTTACCGCTATTCCGTTGATTCTGGGCGGCACAAGCGTTTTGCTGGGAATCAAGCCGAAATTCGGCGCGGCTGCCATTCTGGGATTCCTCGCGGGAGTTTCGCCCTTGATGCACGATTTCAGGCGCGTCGAGGACCCCAATCAGCGAATGAATGACATGGTCAACTTCAGCAAGAATATGGCCCTGTTGGGCGGTGCTCTGGCATTGATGGGGGTAGAAGAACCATGGGAAGCGAGCGTTCCTGTCGCTCAGCCCAGCAGGCTTGAGCGCCTACGGCAGATCGGCCGCCGCCTGGCTGCGTAACTGCCATAATAAGAAAACGGCTGTGCCTCTCGGCACAGCCGTTCCTGCTCCCAGGTTGTGCTAAGTGTTACGGCTGGGTGATGCGCGCGGCCACGAACTGGTAATTCGTGCCGTCGAACAGGAGCAGGCCGCGAACTCGTACTTGCGCGCCCTGCGCCACTGACGCAATCCCCTTCAGTTGGGTAGCCGAGACTTCGTACACGTTGAGCGACGAAATACCCGTCAACTTAACGAAGGCAGAGTTCGCATCGAGCAACAGCACAAAGCTGGCGGTCGATCCCGCAGCGGGAGCTGCTACGGTTCCGGTCAAGGCTTGGCCTTGCAGCTTCACCTCGTTGGCGACGAGGCTTCCCTGCATTGGGGTTGCGCTCGCCCCATTCACTTCCACCCGCTGTCCGGCAGCGATGGTCGTGTTGTCGAACTTAGGCGTGAAAGGCAGGCCCTGCAAAAGATTCGAGAAATCCGAATCGGTGAGCGGACTCTTGAACGTTGCATTCCCAACGTTAACGCTTATGGAAGTGCCAACCTGGTTGGCGGACGCGTTGCCCAGATCGTCCTGTACCAGCAGGCTCAACGAGGTTGCGGGGTTGCCAGTTGTGGCAGTGACGATGCCATCTGCTTCTTCACCGTCATTCGCTTCCAGCAGTTCGACTTCTTTGGCCAAAAGCGAACCATCGGTTTGCGTGGTGGCGTCAACTTTGATCATCATGCCAACCTTTAAGTCCGCGAACTGGGCCAGGCCATCGCCAAACTCGGTCGTGCTGCTGACGCTGAAAGCCTGAGCCGGACTGCCGGACTGGGACGTGATGGCGAATGAAGCCGGCGTATTGCCGTTGGCCGGAGTCACCGTGCTCACCATGCCCACCAGGCCGTCTATCTTCCCGTCATCGTCTTCCTGCTCGGCTTGGGGCGCTACCGACGAGTTGGAAACGCTGAACACCGGGTTGACGGAGGTGACGTTTCCGCCCGCATCGAAGCTGAGCGACTGCGCCAGGTTCACGTCAAAGTTCAACACTGAGGCACTGCTGCCCAGCGTGATCGCAGGGTTAAATGGCACAGTTATGGTCGCGCTCAACGCAAATTGCTTTTCGACCGGAGTTGAGCTTCCGGACGGAATGTAAGTGACTTCCACGTTAGAAACACTTACGGACGCGCCGGTGTAGGTTCCGGAAGGGGCATTTGCCACGGCTAACGGCTCAACCATTCCCGCCAGGTGCGACAATTCGATCTCTGCCGGGGTGCTTAGGACGTTGACGCTTCCCCCGCCTTGCTGGCTCAGTGAGATCGACGTGATCTTCAATTCAAACGCCAGCACCGAATCAGCCGGCGCGTCGCCGATCTTGATTTGCGTTTTCGCAGCAGCAGCGCCGGGGTTTGCGCTCGACGCGCCGCCACAACCAACGGCAATCAGCGCCAGCAATGCCGCCAGACATAAACCGGCAATCCGATTCACTAAGTTCATCCGAAAAGCTGCCATCTGTAGTCTCCTTTGCCTACTCACG
>DASSIO010000265.1:0-32978 GCA_035691825.1 Terriglobales bacterium
TAAATGAATTCACTACCGTCTCGCTCCCAGGCTGAAGAAAAGATGGTCCGGACATTGGATGCCTCGTCGTTCTCTTGACCGCGCTCCGGATCGACGGCAGCAAACGAGGTGAAATCGTGCTCTCCGACAACCAATGAGGCAGCCTCCCTCATTGCGACTTCGTCCAGCGGATAGGGATAGTGCCAAACGTATCGGGCGAGGAATGGCGGACAAATATCGCGACGGTAGATGCGATACCGGTACGTCTTACACCGGGCGCATTTTCTAGCGTGGAAATCCAACGAAACCTCAGTGGAATCGAGCACCCGGATGGAGGAAGGAAGTACGTTGTTGAGAGCTGTGACCAGGTTTTCCGCGGGAATGCGGCATTCGGTGGTAAAGCTCGCCACTTGGGCAAGGGCGTGGACACCGGCATCGGTACGGCCTGATCCCTGAGGCAGGACAGCTTCACCGGTCATGCGCTCGAGCGCTGACGACAGCATGCCTTGGACGGTCGCAAGCCCCGGCTGCACTTGCCA
This sequence comes from Terriglobales bacterium, assembly GCA_035691825.1. Classification (GTDB taxonomy): domain Bacteria; phylum Acidobacteriota; class Terriglobia; order Terriglobales; family Acidobacteriaceae; genus Gp1-AA122. Next base: position 519 of record DASSIO010000265.1, read on the forward strand.
TCCGTGAAAATCAGTGCCGTCGTAAGAGAGCGTGAGTTTGATATTGCGCATCCGACGCTGCGGCGTCGCCGACGTACCAAGCCTAAGCAGGCGAACCGTTTACAAAGTTTTACTTCCGCTCAAGCTGGATCACGAAATCGCGTGCCGACCGTCAGCTATACTATGTGATTTCCTGGTGAATTGCGGCGGAACCGCGCAGCTTTTTAGCCGCTTCCTGCGTATTGAACCTGGGTGGCGGCTTTTGCGTATTACTGCCTGAAGCCCGGTGTGTTCCAGAAGTTCTTAGGTCATGGAGATGAACGAATGCAATCTAAAGGTGTGATATCGCTGGGGCGCCAACTAGCGTGCTTGGGATTAGCGGTCATTCTCAGCTCCGTCATTTGGGCGCAGGAACCGGGCCAGCAACAGGGATCGGTGCCCGCCAACCAGCAGCAGGCGGAAGGGCAGCCGGCGACATCCTCGCAACCGGTGGAAACGCCACGCCCGCAAAGATTCCAGTTGGAGAACTACACCAAGGCGAAGGGCTATTTCCCGAATCCCATTGGTCCGTACACGTCGCGGAACGTGCCGCCTCCGGATTTGTCTAACACGCCGCGCATCGAGCAGCTGCTGCAAAATGGGAAGTTGATGCTCTCCATCGATGATGCCGTGGCATTGGCGCTGGAGAACAACCTCGACATCGCCATTCAGCGCTATAACCGCAGTATCGCGGACACGGATATTCTTCGTGCGAAAGCCGGGTCGACAATTCTCGGCATTAACGCCGGAATCGTGCAGAACACACCCGGCGGAACCTCGGGCGGCATCGGCGGGGGGCTGGTGGGCACCGGCCCCGGCGGGACGAGCGCCGGATCGGCAGGCGCGGGCGCCGGCTTTGCCGGACTGGTCAGTACTACCCTTGGACTGGGTCCTAACATAACCAGCTTCGATCCGGTCCTCAGCGGCACACTTCTTCTGGATCACAACCGCATTCAGTGCACCAGCCCGTTCTGCGGATCGGTGCAAAACACCGGCAGCGCGAATTTCAGCTACCTGCAGGGATTTCATTGGGGCACGAATTTAGCCCTGAGCTTCAACAATTCGCGGGTTACGACGAACAGCCCGTTTACAACCTTCAGTCCGACTCTGAACTCCAACTTTCGCTTTGAGCTCACGCAGCACGTGTTGCAAGGATTGGGTTTTGCGCCGAATACCCGTTTTATTCGCATCGCCAAGAACGATCGTGAAATCTCAGACGTGGTGTTTCGCCTCCAGACCATAACCACCGTTGACCAGATCGAAAACATGTATTGGGACCTGGTGTTCGCATACGAGAATGTACGCGTTGCCCAGGAATCAGTGGCTTTTGCGCAGAAGACGCTTTCCGACACACAGAAACAGGTTCAGATCGGGACGCTGGCGCCCATTGAAGTAGTCCGTGCGCAGAGTACGGTCGCAACGGACCAGCAGCAGCTGACGGTTGCCGCTAACAATCTTGAACTGCAGCAGCTTTTGATGAAGAACGCTTTGAGCCGCACGCTGGTTGACCCGAGATTGGCCGATGCCGAGGTCATTCCCATATCGACGATGCAGTTGCCAACGCAGGAACCAGTGATTCCAGTCCAGGATCTGGTCAACGACGCCCTGACGCATCGTCCCGAACTGGCGGAAGCGAGAATAAACCTTTCCAACCAGTCGATCAGCAACAAAGCAATCCGCAATGCGTTGTTGCCATCGCTTGATCTTTTCGCGTACTACGGTGGTTCGGGGATCGGAGGAGCGCAGAATCCCACTTCAACTTGCGGTAATCCAGGAGCGCCGAGAACATTCTGCACACCCCCAGGCACGTTTCAGACAACAAGTTACGGGGCGACGCTGAACAATCTGGTCGACTCGACAGCGCCGGACAAAGGCTTCGGCGCTACACTCACGATTCCGATTCGCAATCGCGCGGCGCAGGCGGTTCAGGTGCGGTCCGATCTGGAATACCGGCAAGCGCAAATGCGGCTGCAACAGGTCGAAAATCTGGTCCGGATTGAGGTGCGGAATGCGCAATTCTCAGTTCAGAGCAACCGCGCCAGCGTGAATTCAGCGCAGGCTGCGGTCGAGTTGGCGAAACAGTCGCTCGAGGCCGAGCAAAAGAAATATGCGCTGGGAGCCTCGACCTCAACGCTCGTCCTGCAGAACCAGACTTCACTCGCTCAGGCGCAATCTACGCTCGTTTCTGCGATGGCAGCGTACGAGAAGTCGCGAGTTGAACTGGATCGCGCGACCGGTCTGCTGCTCGATCATGCGGGCATTCTGATTGCCGACGCTGAGAAAGGCGCAGTCACGCGTATGCCAACGATTCCGTATGCCGCACCGAGGCCGAATCCTGCTCCGGTGATATCAAACCAACCGCAACAGACCGCGCCGCAAGCGCAACCGGCTCCTCCACAACAACCGCAGCAGGAGCAGCAGCCGCAGGCGCAGCAACCGGCAACTCCACCCGGGCGCTGAGTAGGATAGACAAGAGCCTTTGCCCCGCACGCCCGGAGTTGGTGCTGCGGGGCATTGATTTTTTGCGGCCTAGGAACCCGGCTGATAGTCTGATACTTCTTGAGGCACAGTTCAGCCTTAGCACGGAGGATCTATGAAGATCGCCAAGGACGCGACCGAACTGATCGGCCATACTCCTTTGGTCTACTTGAATAAGGTCACAGCCGGCTGCCATGCGAAGGTCGCCGCCAAGTTAGAGAGCTTCAATCCCTGCAACAGCGTGAAGGACCGGATTGCGGTCAGCATGATCGCGGAAGCCGAACGCGCCGGCAAGATCACTCCCGGCAAGACCGTACTAATCGAACCCACCAGCGGCAACACGGGGATTGGTCTCGCCTTTGTAGCTGCCATCAAGGGATATCGACTTATTCTCGTAATGCCCGACACCATGAGCCTGGAAAGGCGAGTCCTGCTGATGGCTTTCGGTGCCGAGCTCGTACTCACCCCGGGTGCAAGCGGCATGAAGGCCGCGATGGCGAGAGCCGAACAAATCCAACGTACCACTTCGGGCGGATACATCCTGCAGCAGTTCTCTAATCCAGCCAATCCCAAGATTCACTTCGAAACCACCGGTCCGGAGATTTGGGAAGCTACCGACGGCAAAATAGATATTCTGATTTCCGGAATCGGAACAGGCGGCACGCTCACCGGCGTCAGCGAGTACATCAAGCCGCGGAAGAAAGATTTCAAGGCCGTGGCGGTCGAGCCCAAGGACAGCCCGGTGCTGTCAGGCGGACAACCGGGTTCCCACAAAATCCAGGGTATCGGCGCCGGTTTCAAACCGGATGTGCTGCGCACCGACTACATAGACGAAGTCGTGACCGTTACCAACGACGACTCCATCAACATGGCCCGCCGCTTGGCAAAGGAGGAAGGCCTCTTGGTGGGAATTTCATCGGGCGCGGCCGTCGATGCCGCTCTGCAAGTTGCTCGCCGTCGCGAGAATGCCGGCAAGCTCATCGTCGCCGTGCTTCCGGATTTTGGCGAGCGCTACCTGACCAGCGTTCTATTCGATCAACTGCGGAAAGACGCATTGGAGATGACGGCAGTCGCGGTGTGACGTGCAATGCTCTCGTTTTTCAAATCAGTGCGGGAGGACGTCGCGGCGGTTTTCGACCGCGATCCCGCTGCCCGCTCCTATTTCGAAGTACTCTTCTGTTATCCGGGCCTGCATGCTGTCTGGGGACACCACCTCAGTCGCTGGTTGTGGCGGCATGGCATGTGTTTTCCGGCGCGCCTCAACTCGCAGGTGTTTAGGTTGTTGACCGGGATCGAGATTCACCCTGGGGCCGAGATTGGACGGCGCCTGTTCATCGATCACGGAATGGGCGTTGTAATCGGCGAGACCACCATAATCGGCGATGACGTGACCCTTTATCAGGGCATCACCCTGGGAGGTACAGGTAAGGAGAAAGGCAAGCGTCACCCTACCATCTGCAATGACGTGGTGATTGGTGCCGGGGCACGCGTGCTGGGAAACATCACCATAGGCGAGAACTGCCGGATTGGCGCCGGCTCAGTGGTGCTGCGCAGCGTTCCTGACAATTCTACGGTTGTGGGGGTTCCGGGACACATAGTCCTGCGGAACGGCAGGCGCGTAGTGATTACCGATCCAAAAGAGATCAGTGATCCTCTTTCTGAAGTCTTTGCCCGCCTGGTTGCCGAGGTGCATGAAATCCGCTCACAGCTGGAGGAGCACACCCACGCCGTACTCTCGCCCGAACCGGACCTGACCATTGACGAGGAATGGGGATCGGTGTCGGACGGGGCTGGTATTTAAGCCCCCGGATCCGTAGCTCCAGACCCCAGTGGATAAATTACAGTACTCACGTTGGATCGTGGACAGCTGTTCGGAATTCGGCTGTCGTAGCGGGACTTAGCGGCGTAGCTGCATTGGAACATCGCGTGCATTCAATTGGCTAGAGGAAACAATGCACGTCCCCGCGGCTCCGCTTTGGCTAAAAAGGTGGCTGGCAGGCAGTCTGATTTGTGCGATCTTGGCTGCCGTGCTGGCGAGTGCCTTTCGGCACAGCGCGTGGTCTGCTGAACTGCCGCTACTTTGCCTGGGGGCTATCGTCCTCGTCGCGGTGCGGTTCGGAGTTGCGGCTGGCATCGTTGGATCTGTGCTCGCAACCTTGATTTTTGCGTTGGCTTTCGCCAAACAGCCGGCTGTCGAAAGCCAAGCAATCCGGGCCAACCTGGTGTGGATGCTATTAGGCGGTATTTCGCTCTCCTACCTTTTTTCCACCGATGACCCAGACCAGCATCACTCCCGAAAGGTCTGAGCCTTGTTCGGCTTTATTTCAAAAACTGCCCAAAATCAGGCATTCTGGGGTGGCAGAACCAAGGACTTTTGTCAGACAATAGCTGTCAACAAACATTTGTGGCGTGTCAGGTCGAGCGAGTAGGAGGAGTTATGGCCACCTTGGTAAGCACGTTGTGGGGTGAAGAGCAGGGACAGGATATTGCGGAGTACGCCGTGATGGTAGCGGCTATCCTGATTATCGTTGTGGGAACCATCCGCCTGATCGGCACCAATTCGAACACCGTATTTTCGAACGTAGCGAGCGCGGTTCAGTAAAGCTGAACAGAAGCGATCATCAGCAAAAAACTTAAGCACCCCGGCGCCGGTTCTATCGGGGTCGCGGGTTATTGCTGCTCCGGCTCCTGCGCGGTCCCCGCCAGGACGAGGGTGTGCTGTCCCTTGCAGGCCTTGCCGGGATCGAAAAACGCAGTCCCCTCTTTATTCCCTTTTGTAGCATCGAAGAGCAGGCCTTTCTTCAAGTTGCTAGGAAGACCATCGAAGCGAGCCTTGCCATCCATGTTCGTGGTCACCTCCAGGTCCAATCTACGAACTCCTAAAAACCCATAAGCGATGTGAACGTGGATTTTGGCATCGGAAGCAGGCGTCTGATCAGCATTCTTCACCGCAAACTCAACCGAGCACGGCCCAAGACCGCCATCGATGGAGGGCACAGATTGTTCCTGTTTGGGAGCGGCTCCGGTTTGCGCGGTCGCTAATGTGCATAGCAGGATGAAACAGGCCGCGAGGCGAACCAAGCTTTTCTTCATTGCAAGCATTAGACTTCCCTCGACAATATCGTAATCCATTGTGAGCCGAATCGGTTCTGAAGCCACAAGCCTGTCACCTTTGACGGCAAAATTGTTTTTGCAATGTATCGCAATGCCAAAACTATGATCCTTTTGTGCATCGGTCAGCGAACTAGGCAGAGTGCTCGACCGGCTCAGTAATGGGGAGAAGATCCGGACATGAGCAATGAGATTGCTCTCAAAGATCTGTTGCAGAAACGGGCAGAACAGTGCGGCTTCGATTTCCGGGGCTACAAGCGGACGACCCTGGAGAGGCTTTCCACGGCTTCGTGCGGGTGCGCGTGCCGGTTCGGCTGTGCACCGAATGGGAGAGCGTCTTGCCCATTTTGGCCAGGCTGATGGCGAATCCAGACATCCAATTCCGCTTTGAAAGCAAACACCGGGCTTCGGCTGCCGCTTCCAATTCTATGTACAGGCAGGTTTGCTGCAGCTCCCAGCGCTGAGCGGTGCGAACCCCTCGCCCCAAATAAACGGCAATTTCCTTCCAGGAGTTCAGGGTCTTGCCCATGTAAGCTGACGTAAGTTCCATATCAGTCCGGCAAAGCATCTCTTCATATGGTGACACCTGCAAGGACTTATGCAATTGGTTTTTGTGTGTTTCGGAGAGGGTTTCAGAGTGCCAGTTAGTTTTTGCTTCTTGGCAACAAGCATGACCCGGCGGGCGGTCACATCGTGACTGGGAGCATAACCCAAAATGGGACGATTTGTGTATTTCTTGCTCGCCTGCTGCCCTGATGTCACGAATTGTGACCAGTCCCGTCATGGGACGATTATTTTTGCTGGCGCATGTTGGCGCTTTTCATGACGCCGGTCGTGCCTAGACTAAGAGTGTGGGTGTCACTCCCTGTGACTCCAGGCTAGCAAGTTTGCCGGAGTGTGACTCCCAAGAATGCGTTTGGGTCGCGCCGTTGGGCTGGGCGATCAGAAAAGAAGCGGTGCGGGGCGCGGTTAGTGACGAAAGACTCAGGACTGGGGCCAGGTGATCTGGCCGGCCGCGATCCAAAAGAAAGAGGACACTATGGCAAAAAGCACAGTTGCTTCCCGGCTGACAATGGGCGGAAAACAGTCGCGCGCGGGCTCTACGAAGTCTCAAGGGGCCAATGGACACAACCCGTTGTATAGCCTGCCAACGCTTTACCGTGGGATTTACAACCGGGTAGCCGACAAGTTGGGCTGCGACCCGTCGTACGTGAGCCGGGTCGCGCGGGGCGAGCGGCGGTCCGACGCCGTAGCTCGCGCGCTGGAGACTGAGATTCGGCATACCCTGGCGCTGAGCAGCCGCCGACTGGCACAGCCGATGCCGCGCAACGGCGGTTCAGCACGCAAGAGTACGCCGGCATAGCCGCTGCTGGCATTAGGAGGCGGGTTTCTCGGCTCCTTTTACCCCGTGCTCTGGGCCGACAATTCCGCCTCCTGCTCTATCCGAAAGCGCCTTTCGTGTGTGGCTCAAAGTGAAAGCCAGCGACTCCTGGGGAATGCTGGTAATGAACGGGCGAACGAGCCAGCCCAGGCCCGAAGGGATGTCGCGCGTCAGGGAAATTGCCTCGAGCTGCACGAATGTCCCTCCATCTTTTTCCCAAAATCGCCAATAAGAATCCAATCGCCACATGAAACCGCTGTCGTCGCCAACAGGTTTCTCCCTCTCGTCCTTCTGGCCGGGATTCTCTAGCTCAGCGAGTCGCGTGCTGTAGGAGCGCGCCACGGCGCGGAAGCGGTCGACGATGGCATAGTGGACGTCGTAGTCGGTGTTCAGCACAACCGTGACCACTTTCTTCTTCCGCAGCTGCAGGTACACGCGAAAGTCATTTCCATTCCGGCTTAGCAGCTTCGAGCGCTGCACTTCGGGAGCATAGGACTTGTACTGATTGTCGTAGTCCTGTAGAAAGCGGATGGTCTGCTCGAGAGAGGCGCCGGGAATGAAGACTACTCCGATCCAGTGGTGGATGAGGCCGTCGGGAACAGTGATGATGTGACCCTGATCCAGCGTTTGCAGTCGATCGGTGATGACTTCACCACGACGCAGACGGTCGTAATCGGCATCACGCCGCTGTGGCGGGAGGGCGTCGATCCATAGAAAAGGGCCTGACTGCAGTTCCTTTTGCATGCGGCCTTCTGTCAGGGAAACATAGCGATTGAAAGCGTCCAGGGTTGCGCGCTTGAGTTGTTTCGCGAATGCAGAAGATGTGAGCAGAAGGAATACCAGGGCAGCGGTAAAGCAGGTTCGCGCGGTCTTTACGCTATGATGTGCTCGAATGTCTCCCGATGAACCGCGAATGGTATTTCGCTTCGGAGTTTTCGAAGCCGACGCGAGTACAGGCGAGCTGCGAAAATCCGGCGTGCGGCTCAAGTTACAGGAACAACCGTTCCAGGTTTTGCTGAGCCTCTTGGAGCGCCGGGGCGAGGTTGTGACGCGGGAACAGCTGCGCCAGCGGCTCTGGCCCGCTGACACATTTGTTGACTTCGACCATAGCCTCAACACCATTATCAATAAGCTGCGGGAAGTGCTGGGCGATTCAGCCGCGAACCCACGTTTCATTGAAACCCTGGCACGGCGCGGATATCGATTTCTGCCTCCGGTAGAAGTTACCGGCAACGGTCGGGAAGCAGGCGCGTCAACTCTGGTACCCGCCGGCTCGCCAGCGGCAGGAACGGCCGAGAACAATCCGCCCACTTCGTCATTCCTGACCAGTGCGGAAGAACTTCCGGCGGTGCCACACGGGTATGTTCGCATTCTGTTTCTCCTGATTCAGGTGATGTATCTCGGCTTTTACATCGCCGCCCTGGCGCGTATCCCCGCGGTCGAAGACGCGCTGGAGCAGCCCTTCGGACTAGGAACGTGGGCTGCTATGGTCGTGCTGGTTTCAGCGGCGATTGGCATCCCCATCCGGCTGTATTTCCTGTCCGCGGTGTCTTTCAACGTCCGAAGCTTGAGCCAGAAATTCCTGCGCATGTTTGTTCCTGTGTTCATTCTCGACGAGCTGTGGGCGCTTGCTCCTTTTCTGCTGGTCCGGCAGATTGGCTGGGGACTGGCGCTGGGGGCAACCGCGGCTCTCATCTATGTTCCCTTTGCGGAACGAACGCTGGTGCTGATGCGCGACCGCTCCCTGCGCAATTAAGAGAGAACGTTGCAAGCCGCCGCGTTGAGCTGGGAGTGTGGTTCATGCCAGTGGCTCCTCCCGGTAAAGCTGGCGGACATGACGCGCGCTCGAAATGAAGAACATGAGCGCCATTCCGGCTACAGCGATGACGCCCCCGAAGTCGAAGAGGCGGATGTGCGTGCCAAATACCGTGGTCGCCGGATTCAAAAACAGCGCCAGATTGCCGGCGGCGAGCAGGATGCGAATCTCAGTGGGGCCGAACTTGCCGTGGGAAAGATGAAACCTTCCCAGCGTGTAGGTCGCAAGATAGCTTTCAATCGAGAGCAGCAGAAAGGCCAGCAGCATGCCGATAGCGACGATCGGGTGAACAAACCCGGAGAGCGTCAGGCCGCCCATGAGGAAGAGGGCGGAAACGCTGTCCGCAATGTGATCGACGTAAAAGCCATATCGGGGTCGCTGCTGGTTCCGAACGCGAGCCAGGGTGCCGTCCAGACTGTCCCCGAGCCAGTTCAAAGCGAGGAAGACGATTGCCCATAACAACGCCTGTTTGTCCCTTGCGGCCCATGCGTAGCAAACGCCAGCCATGCACTGGGAGAGGAAACCGAGAATCGTAAGGTGATCGGAGTTGATCCAGTCAGGGGTGCGCCCGGCCAGCCAAACCAGACAGCGTTTCTCGGCGTTAGCAACCAAGCTTTCCTGGATACGAACGGCCGGGGTGAAGGTCAGGTGTTTCATGGAGTCGCTCCTGCAATGCACACAAGTTCGCCTAAGGTCTCGAATGAGGGCAATAGTTTGGAACTCAAGGGAAGAACAAAAATAGAACAAAGGACATCTCTAAGAAAAAGAATAACTTCATGGAGCGTATCACCCGGGAAGAAGGTGATCTGTCCTGCGCGACGGTCGTTTTATGAGTTGTGATCAGGAGTTGGAGCACGGTGGTCAACCTCGCCTACGTAGGGGCGGGTGTCCACACCTGCCCGGCGCAGCGAAGCTGCGCGTGGCCCGCTTGTAAGCCGAGTTGCGTTACTCCCTTTTATAGGGCGGTTTCCCTAGGGTGGGATTCCGAGCTTCGCTCCGGAGGGCAGACGCGGGCAGGAGTGCCCGCGCCACACAAGCTAGGCTGCCCTGGCCTTAGGTTCGAGAGGCATTTGGGCGTCGCGCCAGGCATCGAATCCGCCCTGGAGCGCCCAGGCATTCTTATAGCCGTTCTGGCGAAGCTTTTGCGCCAAACTGGCGCTGGATCCTTCGTTGGGTCAAGTGCAGTAAGCCACGATCGGCTTATTTTTTGGAATTTCAGAGAGATGCTGCTGAAGCTGCTCAAGCGGGACTCGAATCGCTCCGGGAATTTTCGCGTCCGATTCCGCCCAGGCCTGGGGATTGCGTGAATCCAGAAACACGAACTCCTCGCCGCCGTTTTGTCTCCTGCGTACTTCGTCCACGGTAATTCTCAGATCATCGGGCATCGCAAGCCTCCGGTTGGATTACCCGTAGATGCCGCAGGCAGGAGACGGGCTGTCTTGTGGGGAAGCTTTGCTCCTGGTGACGAGCGGACAGGGGCCAGAAGAACAAGCCAGGGAGCACCAAGGGTCGTATTTCCAAGCAATTTTCAGCAGCTTAGCGTGTCCTTCTACTAAAGCCCGGCGCGCGCAGGTCGATGTTCCCGGTGGAGAGCGGAAAACCTTCTTGCGCAATGCCCGGCGTGTGCCCGGTTTCCCGCCGAGGAGTGTCCGATCTTATGTCTCTGGACCCGGAAGTTCAGCTAACCAAGCGGCTGACCTCAGTTGCCGTGTTTAGCGGAATACTGGCCGTTGCAACCGGAATCATTGGCCTGTGTGGATGGATTTTTAAAATCACCCTGCTGAAGACGCTCTTTCCCGGGCAAATAGCTATTAAGGCAAATACGACAATCTGCCTGATCCTGATTGGAACGGCGCTTCTCCTGCGCATTCGTCCTGGTGGGCAGGGCAGGCGCAAGCCCGTCTTGCAGGCAACCGCGAAGGCGCTGTCAAGCCTGGTGGCAGCCGTCGGTGCAGTCAGCCTGCTGGAAGGGCTGTTGGGGTGGGATGCGCGTATCGATCAATTTCTTTTTGTCGAAAACCCGGCACAGGCGGTGGGGAGTCTTCGACCAGGTTTGATGAGTCCGATTTCAGCCTTGGACTTTGTGCTCCTCGGGTTGGCGATCACTGTACTGGACTGGCGAATTCGCCGGCGGTATTCGACAGCGCAGTGGTTAGCGGTCCTTGCCGCGACTGCGGCCAGTTTTGGTTTGCTTAATTTCCTTCTCAGCCCGCAAAGGTCGTTTACGCATATAGCCCTTCCGACCGCGGTCACCTTGTTCGTGTTGTCGCTGGGCATTGCCTGCAGCCGCACTGATTGCGGCATCGGGGCGTTACTGGTAAGCGACAGCATGGGCGGAATCGTCGCTCGCCGCCTTCTGCCGCCTGCGATCGTAATTCCGATGGCGATTGGATGGGTGCGCTGGACAGTGCTGGAAAAGCAAGGCTACTCAGACTGGACCGGTGTTGCGGTCATGACCGTGAGCATGGCTGTGCTGCTCGCGGGAGTCATTCTGTGGACGGCTCACATCATCAGCCAGACCGATGTAGAACGTCGAAAAACTGAAGAAGCTTTGCGCATCGGCGAGCAGCGGTACCGTTCGCTGGTTCTGGCGACGGCCCAGGCAGTGTGGAACACCTCGCCCTCCGGGGAAGTTATTGACGAGATGTTGTCGTTTCGCGCCTTCACCGGCCAGACTATGGCTGAGGTTCAGGGCAGTGGCTGGGTCAATGCCTTACATCCCGATGATCGCGAGCAGACTTTGCGAGTCTGGGCCACCGCCGTGCAGAGCCGCACCTTGTACGATACCGAATACCGCTTGCGCCGTCATGACGGGCAGTACAGAGATGTGATGGCCCGAGGCGTGCCGGTCCTTAACGCCGATGGAAGTATCCGCGAGTGGGTGGGTACATGCACGGACATTACCGAACGCAAGCAAGCTGAGCAAGAAGCGCGCAAGGCCTCACTTTATGCGAGGAGCCTGATTGAGGCGAGTCTGGATCCTTTGGTGACGATCAGCAAAGACGGGCACATCATGGACGTCAACCGGGCCACAGAATTAGTGACCGGAGTGTCGCGCGAGCGGCTGATTGGAAGTGATTTCTGCGACTATTTCACCGAGCCGGAAAAAGCGCGCGCCGGTTATGAAAAGGTCTTCGCGCTGGGCTGCGTCCAGGATTATCCGCTGATTATCAAGCACACCACCGGCAAGCTTACTGATGTCTTGTATAACGCCAGCGTTTACAAAAATGAGGCCAATGAGATTGAGGGCGTGTTTGCCGCCGCCCGGGACATTACTGCAATTAAGCGAGCGTCCTTATACGCGCGCAGTTTGATTGAAGCCAGCCTCGACCCGCTGGTGACCATCAGCAAAGATGGCCACATCATGGACGTAAACCGGGCGACGGAATTAGCAACCGGCGTGGAGCGCAATCGTCTGATCGGAACGGATTTCTGCAATTACTTTACCGAGCCGGAGCATGCCCGCCGTGGCTACGAGCAAGTCTTTTCTCAAGGCATGGTGCGCGACTATCCGCTGGCCCTCCGACACACGGCGGGCGCTGTCATGAACGTGCTGTATAACGCGACCGTGTTTCGCAATCCCAACGGAGAAGTGGAAGAGGTGTTCGCCGGGGCTCGCGACATTACTGCTCGCAAGCAGGCGGAAGAGAAGGTGCGGCAACTGAACAGCGAACTGGAAGACCGGGTCAAACAACGCACGGCACAGTTGCAGGCAGCCAATCAGGAAATGGAAGCTTTCACATACTCCGTATCGCACGATCTACGGGCGCCCCTGCGGCACATTTCCGGCTTCTCCAAGATGCTGGTGGAAGAATTTCATTCACAACTCCCTCCTGAAGCCCAGCACTATGTAGCTCGAATTCACGAAGGGACGACACGCATGGGCTTGCTGGTGGATGATCTGCTGAACCTCGGTCGGGTGGGGCGGCATGAAGTGCGCCTGCAGGTAACCGGGCTGCGAACTATCGTCGATGGGGTTATAGCCGATCTGGCAGGGGAGTTAGCGGGGCGCAAGGTCGAGTGGAAGATTGCCGAGTTGCCGTTTGTCGAATGCGATGCCGCGCTCATGCGTCAGGTGTTTCAGAATCTGTTGTCAAACGCGATCAAGTTCACGCGCCCACGCCCCACCGCGGTCATTGAAATAGGGCAGGAAGTCAGGGAAGGACACACCGAGGTCTTCATCCGTGATAACGGAGTGGGGTTCAGTATGAAATATGCCGATAAGTTGTTCGGCGTCTTCCAGCGTTTGCATCGTTCGGAAGACTTCGAGGGAACGGGAGTTGGCCTGGCGACGGTACAAAGGATTATCCAAAAGCATGGAGGACGCATTTGGGCGGAAGCCGAGCTGGACAAAGGGGCCACGTTCCGCTTTACGTTGGCTCGCTCCTGCGAACCTGGTGTTGAAGCCGTGGCCAGCGCGGCGGGAGGACAATCATGAACAAGAAAGTAGTTGAAATTTTATTGGTGGAAGACAACAACGACGATGTCGAACTTACGGTGCACGCGCTACGGCGGGAGAATCTCGCGAACAACATATTGGTGGTTCGCGACGGAGAGGAAGCTTTAGATTTTCTGTTTTGCAACGGTGCTTTTGAGGAGCGCTCCTTTGATCAGCCTCCCAAGCTGGTGCTGCTCGATCTCAAGCTGCCGAAAGTAGATGGGCTCGAAGTATTGCGGCGGGTCAAGAGTGACGCGCGCACCCGCACCATTCCGGTCGTGGTTTTGACGTCGTCGAAGGAGGAGCGGGACTTGGTTGCCGGGTATCACCTGGGAGCCAACAGCTATATCCAGAAGCCGGTGGATTTTGATCAGTTTCGCGAAACCGTGAAGAGCCTGGGTTTGTACTGGCTCTTAATCAACGAAGCGCCACCGGCCGGCGCCAGAGTTGGACCAGCAACTGAGGCGACCCATGCCGGCAACTAGCGCGCCTTCGGCGGAGAGCCCGTTACGAGTTCTTCTGGTCGAGGACAACGCCGCCGATGCCGAGCTCGTGCTGCAGGAACTCGAGCGCGATGGCTTCGAGGTGTGTGCCGACGTGGCGCAAAACGGCGATGAGTTACGCCAGCGTCTGGCAACCGGTGCTTACGACATCGTGCTTGCCGACTACAAGCTCCCCGATTGTCGAGGCATGGAGGCCCTGCAGCTGATTCGTGACAAGAACCAGCACACTCCCTTGATTCTGGTTACGGGTTCGCTGGGCGATGTCATGGCTGTGGAATGCATCAAGCAGGGCGCAACCGATTACGTATTGAAGGACCATCTTCCTCGCCTGCAAGTTGCCGTGCGGCGTGCTTTGTACGAAAGCGAACTGCAGCAACTGCGGAAGCAGTCGGAAGAAAAGCTGGCGAAAAAAGTGGAAGAACTGGCGCGCTCCAACCGCGAGTTGGAACAGTTCGCCTATGTAGCGTCGCACGATCTGCAGGAGCCCTTGCGCATGGTGGCCAACTACACGCAACTGCTGGCCGACCGGTACCAGGGCAAACTCGATGGCAATGCCGACAAATATGTCCACTACGCGGTTGAGGGCGCGACTCGAATGCAGACACTCATCCGCGATCTGCTGGCCTATTCCCGGGTCGGGCGGCAAGGGCTACGCAGGACAAACGTAGATTGCAATTCAGTGGTGGAGGAGGCGCTGCGAAATCTGCAGTCGGCAATTGCCGAAAGCGCTGCTGTGGTTCAATGCGGCAAACTTCCCGAGCTGCAGGCCGATCGCTTGCAGTTGGTTCAGCTATTTCAGAATTTGATCGGCAATGCGATCAAGTTTCGTGGCCCGGAGCCTCCAGTTATCTCGATTTCAGCCAGGCAAAAGGAGGAGAGCTGGGTGTTCTCGGTAGAGGACAACGGCATCGGAATCGCCCCTGAACACAGCGAAACCATATTCGTAATTTTCCAGAGGCTGCACACCCGCCAAGAGTATCCCGGCAACGGCATTGGGCTGGCGATCTGCAAGAAAATCATCGAGCAACATGGGGGGAAGATCTGGCTTAAGTCGGAGTCAGGTAACGGCTCAACTTTCCAATTCAGTCTGCCGATATCTCACCTGACCGGGGTAAGTGAGCGGCATGAAGGCTAAAACCGAGATTCTGCTGGTCGACGACAACCCGGCCGACTTGGACCTCACGCGGGAAGTGCTATTGGAGGGCAGGCAGTCTTTGCATGTGGCCACGGTAGCCGACGGGGTGGAGGCCACGGCTTATCTTCGGCGACAGGGCGCGTACGCGGGCGCCTTGCAGCCGGACTTGGTCCTGCTGGATCTGAACTTGCCCCGAAAGGACGGACGCACAGTGCTGGCGGAGATGAAACAGGATATGTCTCTGCGCATAATTCCCATCGTCATTTTCACCACTTCGCAAGCCCCGCACGACATCCAGCGCAGCTATGAACTCGGGGCCAACAGTTTCATGAGCAAGCCGGGGAACCTGCAGGAGTTTGTTGCGGCAGTCCGCTCCATGGAGAATTTCTGGCTGGGTTCTGCCAGCCTGCCGACCGAGGTTAATCATGAGTAGTCATCCGACCAATGTATTGCTGATTGAAGATAATCCCGGCGACGCCGACCTGATTCGACTGCGGCTGACCGAAGCCGATTGCGCGGTGGCAGTGAGTTGCGTCGACCGGCTGTCGGCGGCAATTGACAAGATGCGGGAGCAGCCGCCCTCGGTGGTGCTTCTGGACTTGAACCTTCCGGATAGCCGCGGCGCCGATACCTTTCGTGCCGTCTTGGACAAGGTCCCCGACGTGCCGGTTGTGATTCTGTCGGGGCAGGATGACGAAGCACTGGCCATCAAAGCGGTGCATCAGGGAGTACAGGATTATCTGGTCAAGAGCGATATCACCAGTAAGCATCTGGAACGGTCAATCCGCTACGCGGTTGAGCGGCAGGCGCTGCTTCGATCCCTGGATCTGAGCCGAAAACAGCAACTGGATTTCAAGAACGAGTTCCTGTCTCACGTGTCGCACGAACTGCGTACACCGCTGACGTGCATTCATCAGTACGTCAGCCTGCTGCTGGATGGTCTGGCGGGAGAAGTCAATGCGGAACAGCGGGACCACCTGGGGACCGTGCTGAAGAGTGTGAACCAGCTGCACGCCATGATTCGTGACCTGCTGGAGGCAACGCGCGTGGAAACGGGGAAGGTGCGGATTGAGCCGCGCTGCCTTTCGATCTCCGATCTGATTTTGCAGGCCATTGCCATGATGGAGCCGATCGCGCGCGACAAGTGCATCGGACTGGAGTCTGGTCTGGATGTTCGGGTGCCTCTGGTGTATGCCGACCCGGACCGCATTCTGGAGGTGCTGATCAATCTAATCGACAACGCCGTTAAGTTCACACCGCCGGAGGGATCTGTTCTGGTCAAAGCGTGCATGGTGGATGCCGATCCGGGCATGGTTTACGTGTCGGTAAGCGACACCGGGCGGGGCATTGCCGCTGAGGCGAAGCCCTTGATTTTTGAACGGCTTTATCAGGACCCAAATCGGGTGGACAACAATCGCGCGGGATTGGGCCTGGGGTTGTACATCTCCCGAGAACTGATCAAGCTGCACGGAGGGCGGATATGGGTTTCAAGCGACGTCGGGCTGGGCAGCACGTTTAGTTTCACCGTGCCGCTGTACTCGCTGGCGAAACTGCTGATTCCGACCGTCGTCTGCCAGGGCCGGGTGCGCGATGCCATTGTGCTGGTGAAAGTGCAGCTCACGCCGAGAACGAGGCCGCCTCGAGCGAGCTGGGCTGAAATCTGCCGCAAGTGCTTCGAGACCCTCGAGCGCTGCGTGTATCTGGACAAAGACTTGGTTTTGCCGCCGGCGGGACTCTCCGGACCCGATGAAATGTTTTTTGTGGTTGCTTCAACCGACATGCAGCGCGTGCAAATCATGCTAAAGCGTATTCGGGAGCAACTGGAGAGCCGGACCGATCTGCCGGGCAGCGGCATTCTGACGGTTTCTGCCGTCCCTATCGAAGTGCCGTCCGCGATTAGCGGCAAAACCACAGAAGCGCAGGTAGAAGAAGTGGCAGGCCAGGTAACTGACATGGTGAAACTGGCACTCGGCCAGAGTCAGCAGAGCAAAGAAGCTAATTGATACAAACCCGGGTGGTGGTGATTAGGAGAATACAATGCCGAAACAAAAAGTCCTGATCGTAGATGATGATCCCGACCTGGTGCGGGCATTGCGTCTGCGCCTGCGCGCAAACAACTATGAAACCGCCCACGCGTGCGATGGCTACACGGCCATTGCCATGGCCCAGAAAGAGCATCCGAATCTCATTATTCTCGATCTCGGACTCCCAGCCGGAGATGGCTATGTAGTGCTGGACCGGTTGCATGATATTGATGCCCTGTGCGACATCCCTGTCATTGTTCTGACTGCGCGTGAGCCGCAGGGCAGTGAAAAGCGTGCACTCGACGCTGGCGCAGCCGCTTTCTTCCAAAAACCGGCTGACAATGCCGAGCTTCTGGAAGTGATACGGGCAAGCCTGTCGCGCAGCAACACGGCGCTGCCATCCTAGCGGGATGGTCGCGAGGTTGGCTGGCTGAGGCGCGTCAATCGGAGTGGCCTACGCAGCGTACGCCCGTGTACAAGGCGCCAGTCACTTCTTTGACGCGGCTTTTATCCCCAATGCTCGCGCCGTGACTGGACCAACCTCTCCGTCGGGGACCAGGCCTTTAGCCAACTGGAAGGCGACAACCGCTGCTTGCGTGTGCGGTCCGAAAACGCCGTCGATGGGGCCGGGGTCAAATCCCGCGGCGCGAAGCTGTTGCTGGATGAGCCGAACTGCGGGCCCTTGCATGAACAAACTCGTCAGGCGATAAATCTTCTGCTTCGGCGCTGCAACACGAATGTCTCCGCCCGCACTGTACTGGATTTCGGGAACCAGGATGCCAAGCTCCCAGCGTCTGCCGGCGAGGGTAGAGGCGATTACGCCATCTTTGGCGGAATGTGCTTCGACAGTGCCTCCGCGGCCATCACTGACCACGATGTGGCCGATCGCCCCGGCCTGAGGGCTACGCAATATGAAGGCTCCTGGCGTTTGCGCCGCTTGCCGGATTGAAACTCTGTGCGCAGTAGCACCGGCGTCGCGCTGCCAGAAGCCGCTGAATGCATCGGCTATTCCCGGCATACAAGAATTGCTGCTGCAGCCGTACAGTTTCCTGGCTACCTGGAAGGTTAGCCAGGAGGCAAACTCGGCGCAGTCCCAGGGACCGGTCCAATTGGGATTGTCTTTAGGGACAAGCACACCGAAAACATACTTCTCACCAATATGGCGCCGCGCCAACGCCAGCAGCGCATCGCCGGTTGCGACTGTAGCCAGTGCTGCCCTTGAGGACACCGGTTCTCCTCTCTGTTCTCGAAATCGAACTCCCAACGCCAAGCTTAGAACAACGAAAGCGCGGGAGTTGTGTGCGACGGCACGAAGAAGAGTGACTTAGTCCCGAGATGGGAATGAGAAGCAGCCGGGTCGAGCTTACTCAGCGCGGCGTCCAATGAGGACTGGTTCCGAACAATCCCTGGACAACGCATATCTGATAAGCCAGCACCACTCCAAAAGCGAGGCTGAGCAGTCCAGAAGCCAAGGCGAGCCGTCGGCCAAAGTCTTGGAAACGGGTTCCTACGAACCGAAAGGCTGACGCGATGCTCATCGTGATCAGCATCATGCCGGCAACAGTTCCAATTCCAAAAACAATGAGATAGGCCAAAGCCCAGCGGGAGTCTCGAATGCTCGCCAGAATCAAGAGAGCGATGGCCGCCGAGCCTGCGAGTCCGTGAACGACACCTACTACTAAGGGACGTAGGACCTGATAGACATCAAATCCGCCGAGGCTGGCATCCAGGCGGACAAGCCAGCCGTTTTCGGCAGCATGGGAGTGCTCTGCGTCATGATGATGGGCGTGACTGTGAACGATGTCTCCATGGCTGTGAACATGAGTGTGGACGAAATTTGCATCGTCTGTAGTCGGCACTGCAGCCGCTGGGACAGCGTTCAAGAAGCTGGACACATTCCAGACACCGAGCACGATCAGCATGAATCCGACGGAGAGCTCCATCGTTAGGCCCATTCGTACCGGTATCACCAGGTTGAAGAGAATGATCGCGCTGCCCACAACGAAAATCGTAACGCTATGACCCAATCCCCAAAACGCCCCAACGAGGGCGGCACGGCCCGTACTGCGCTGTTGGCTCACGATCGTCGTCACGGCCACAACGTGGTCAGGGTCGGTCGCGTGGCGCATGCCCAGAAAGAATCCGATGGCGATGATCGAGAGCAGACCTAGCATGGCGGTCGCGAGATCAAGCTACAGTTTAGCGGAGCCATGCTGTCAGGCCAGAGAACGTGAATAATATCGGCGTGCATAGCTCTCCTCAAAATACAGTATGTACTGTATAGGACACAGCAAGAAGCGGAATTTACTATCAACCGATTTCGACGCGTGGTGCGAAGTCCCCGATGGATAAAGGCTTCGGCTACGGACTTGCCGGGATGGTGATTCTTTCAGCAGTCACCTAGTGAAATCCTGGGTGATCTCCGAGCGCCTAAAGTAGCGGCTCTATGCTCGGCGTCGATTCTGGTCCCGGGCGGACGCTGACTGATGGATTCCAGACGCAGAATTTTGTTTGTCGACGACGAAGAGAGTATCCGGCTCACTCTCCCACCGCTATTAGAAGCGAATGGCTTCGAAGTCACAACTGCGGCAAGCGTACAAGATGCCCTGGCTCAGATGATGCAATACCGCTTCGACGTCCTGATAGCCGACCTGAACATCGATGGGCACGGGGACGGATTCACGGTGATCAGTGCAATGCGGAGCACTCAGCCGGAGGCGCTTCGTTTCATCCTTACCGGCTATCCCGCATTTGAAAGCGCTCTGGAAGCGATACAGCAGCAGGTACACGAATATTTCGTCAAACCAACAGATACGGAAGCTCTGATCGACAGGATACGGGCAAGGGTCGCGAGTCACGCATCGCGTGAGCCAGTGCCGGAACGCAAACGAGTGCCGGAGGTAATCAAAGACAAGCGCGAGGCAATCTTGCAAGCCTGGGTGGGATTAGTAAAAGAAGATACGGAACTGGGCTCGATTCCCATAAGTGATGCCGACCGCGTTGGCTACATCCCAGAACTCTTCGACGCTTTGGTCAAAGGCAAGGAAAACAGTAACGCGAATCCTGCGAAGCTCAGCGCGGCCAGGACATACGGTAGTTCTCGACGACGTCAGGGATACTCAATTGGCGCATTAGTCCGCGAGATTCGGTTATTGCAGCAAGCAATCGGAGCGACCATTCAAGAGAATCTTCTAGCTACTGATTTAAGCCTACTCCCGCAGGATTTCATGCGTGTTTTCGGCACAACTCAGCTGGTTCTGGAGCGGGCTGCGGAAGCTTTCGTTCAGCAGGAGGCGAGGGCATCCCGAAAAACTGCAGCCGGAAAAGCAAAGGAACAGACGGCTAAAGATCCCGGCTGAATTCCAAGAACTGGCGTTCTGTCCTTCGTTCCGTATACTGCCTTTGCTGGTACGGGAGCGCCTGCCCCGTGACGTTCAGCTTGAGCTTTCACAACTACGGCAGTCAAGCGCCGGGCGTGAGTCTCCAGTAAAATTATCTTTTTTAGCTCAAAGCCGGATAGCTGCCTGATGTTTAAGAAGATCCTGATTGCCAATCGCGGAGAAATAGCGGTACGGGTGATTCGCGCCTGCCGCGAGATGGGTATTGCGTCAGTTGCAGTCTACTCCGATGTGGACCGGGCCGCGTTGTACGTACGCAAGGCTGACGAGGCTTATCACATCGGACCCGCTGCCGCGACCGAATCGTACCTCAACATCGCCAAGATTCTTGATGTTGCCAAAGGCAGCGGTGCAGAAGCTATTCACCCTGGCTATGGATTTCTCTCTGAAAATCCCAAATTCGCGCAAGCCTGCGCGGATGCTGGCGTGAAATTTATCGGGCCGAGCGCCGCGTCCATGGAGATGATGGGTTCGAAGACCCGCGCTCGCCAGCACATGGACGCCGCCGGCGTGCCCTTTGTTCCCGGGACGGCTCATGGACTGAAGTCGCTGGAGGAGGCTGAACAGGTTGCGTCGAAGATTGGTTATCCCATCATGCTGAAGGCTGCAGCGGGCGGTGGCGGAAAAGGTATGCGCCTGGTGCATGCTCCCAGCGATCTGAAGTCGGCTCTGGAGAGCGCCCGGAGCGAAGCGGAGCGTGCCTTTGGCGATGGCGAAGTGTACGTCGAAAAGGCGATCTTGAATCCTCGCCACATTGAAATGCAGATTCTCGCGGACGAGTACGGGAATACCGTGTGGCTGGGCGAGCGCGAGTGTTCCCTGCAACGGCGGCACCAGAAAGTGCTGGAAGAGTCGCCGTCCCCAGTTGTTGGTCCCGCCATGCGCCAGGCGATGGGAGAAGTTGCGGTGCGCGTCGCCAAAGCTGCGAACTACGCCAATGCCGGAACTGTGGAGTTCCTGGTCGACCAGAACAAGAATTTCTATTTCCTGGAAATGAATACGAGGCTGCAGGTCGAGCACCCGGTCACGGAGTTAATTACCGGACTTGATCTGGTCCATCTGCAAATACGAATTGCGGCGGGAGAGAAGTTGCCATTTGCTCAAGAGGAAATAAAGATACGGGGGCACGCGATGGAGTGCCGGATATACGCCGAGGACCCCGAGAACAATTATTTTCCTAGCCCCGGCAAAATCACGCTGCTGCTGGCGCCCTCCGGCCCGGGCATTCGTCGTGACAGCGGCATGTACGAGGGCTGGACAGTTCCCATTGACTATGATGCGCTTCTGGCCAAGCTGATCGGGTACGGCACCGACCGCAAACAGACGATTGGGCGGCTCACGCGCGCTCTGAATGAATATTTCGTGGGCGGGATCAAAACCAACATTTCACTGTTCCGCCGGATTCTGGCAGATCCTGATTTTCAGACTGGTAAGGTGGATACGGGATTTCTTGACCGGCTGTTGGCGCAACCGCTGACGCTCAGCCAAAGCGACAACATAGGGCGCGAAGTCGCAGCCATTGCGGCGGGACTCTTCGCCATATTGCAACCGGGTGTGGTGAAAACGAACGGCACTGCCATGAATAGTGCGGGCAATCACCGGGATGCAGGTTCGGGCTGGAAACGCGCTGCGCGGCAGGAAGCGCTCAGAAGTGGATAGTCGATTGTGGATAGTGAATAGGAACAACGCAAGCAAACAGGGCCGATTAGGCCGGCCCATGGTCTTATGATCTACGACGTTCGCATCGAAGAAACCAGTCATCGCCTTGAGCTCGACCGGGCGGATGGCGTCTGGCACTGCAGGCTGGATGGGCGGGAGATTACTCTGGATGCCGTGCTTGCGCGGCGAGACGTGCTCTCGCTGTTGATCGACGGCAAGGCGTACGAAATCAAGCGCGAGCAGACGCCTACAGACACACATTTATGGGTAGGGCCGGTACGATATGCAGCCGAGATTTCCGATCCTAAATCCCTGCGCGCCCGCAAGGCTGCTGCCGGCGCTGATCACGGCGTCAGGAAGTTAGTCGCACCCATGCCGGGCAAAGTGGTTCGCGTCCTCGCACCTGAGAAAAGCGAGGTAGATGTCGGCCAAGGCGTGCTGGTTGTCGAGGCTATGAAGATGCAGAACGAACTGAAGTCGCCGAAAAAGGGAACCGTGCAACGAATTCTTGCCGCCGAAGGCGCAGCCGTGAATGCCGGCGACGTGCTGGCTATCGTAGAATAGTTTCGGAGCTGTTTATCATCTCGTCCAGCTATGTAGGACCATGTCCAAGGTACAGCTCCCGTCTTTCGACCAGCCCTGGCGGCAATGGCAAACGCCCATTAACCATCCTTTTAATTACGTCAGCAGGTCCGTCCCAGCACTTTCGGCATCTCCCCTCGTAGCCCACGTTGATCCAGAATAGACATCTGAGTACGCTGCTGCGAGGAGTAGTTGTGCATCTCCGGACACTTTACCGGACAAGAGTCACGTGGGCGTTGGCAACCACAGCAATGCTGGCGTTGGCGTCAGTGTTTACCGGTTGCGGTGCTGCCCCCATGCCGAGCCAACAGATGACCACGCCGCAGGCTGGGAACTTCGCACAAGCCGTTCTCCTGTTTTCCGGAACTGGAACTTCGCCTTCAGATGTTTCAGCAGTCGAGGCAATCTTGAAGGGTCTTGGTCTGGCTTTTACGACAGTCAATTCGACACAGTTGGATGCGATGACGCAAGCCCAACTGGCGAGCTACAAGCTGCTGATCATCCCCGGCGGAAATTCAATTACCATCGGCACGAACTTGAGCACTGCTGCCACGGCGAACATTCGCAACGCCGTGACGCAGGATGGGTTGCATTATCTTGGAATTTGCGCGGGCGCATTTTTTGGTGGCTCTTCCATCTATAACGGCGTCGATCTTACTTCGGGCGTCTTTTTTAACTTTTTTGCCGACGAAAACAAGGGCATTCACAAAGAGCCTTTGACGATTGCTTTCCCCAACAACACTGCTCTGCAGATGTACTGGGAAGATGGACCGCAACTGTCGGGTTGGGGCAGCGTTGTCGGTGAATTTCCTGATGGTACGCCGGCCATCACTGAAGGGAACTCCGGAAAGGGTTTTGTTATGCTTACCGGAATTCACGCGGAAGCGCCCGCGAGTTGGCGCACTGGCATGAATTTCACAACACCTGTTTCCGCCGATCTTTCCTATGCCGGGACGCTGATTCAAGCAGCGTTCAGCGGGAAGCCATTGCCGCATTTCTAGATACGCAAATCGGTCGCCGCCCCTGTTTTAGCAACCGGGGTCAAGGGTACGCAGTTTAAGGTTCCTTGCTGGCGACAATACCGATGTTCGCGATCGTGTCGCCCTTGTTCATTGAGGGTACCGCGCAGATATACAAGATGACTCCGGCTGCGGGAGCATGTGCTTCATAAACCGTTTTGCCGAAATAATCGGTGACGTAACCAATCTTCATGCCCGCGGCAACGTAGGTTCCACGCTCGACCAGCGGATAAAAAATCCCGGGCTGCTCGCTGCTGACGGTATCGATCCTCTCGATCCAGACTGGATGCGCAATCGGAGTGGGCGTGCCGGGCAACATCTTGAGATAACGCATGGCGCTGAGGGTTCCGTTTACCAGAGCAGCAACGTCCTCGGGCTCGACCGTACCCGAGTGACCGGCTTCCACAGCCAACGACGGTTTGCCACGCACGGAAGAGGTGTTATCGAGATATTTGGTCGCAGTCGAGTCTTTGGGGCGGTCGTTCCAGATGATGATGTGATCCAGGCCAAAAGCCAGCACCATGTCGTGGGAAATCGCGTCCTGCTTCCCGTTGCCGGTCGGTGCCCAATAGGCGTAGGGACGGAGATTTTCGTCGAGATCGCCACCGTGATAATCGATCAGGTAGTCACATTTTTCCACGACCTCTTTTGTCATTACCCAGGATGCGCGCTCGGTTTGCGTTCCGTCCGGTTTGCCGGGGTAGAAACGGTTCATACTTTTGTTGTCCACTGGGTTGATATGGGGAACCTTCTGCTGGAAAGAAGCCGGATTCACCAAGGGTACGAGAATTACTGTGCCGGCAAGCTGCGCGGGATCGAGCATGTTGATCAGGCGTTCCACCGCGATGATAGAGGCATATTCCGTGCCATGGGAGCCTGATACCAACGCCAGCACCGGGCCGGGTTTTGTGCCGCGTACCACCACCACTGGGATTTTGGTGCCCGGATCAACGCCGGCGGGAACCTCGAGATTGCCAGTAACTTTCTCGCCAGGCGAAGCCGAAGCAGTTCCTACCGCGAACTTCGTCTGCGCTGTGAGAGGAAACGCAAAAAAGTTCAACGCTAGCAGCAATAGAATGTGCTTTGTTGCGAGTGTACGTTGCACGGGCTTTTCTCCTTAGCAGCAGGTATCGTGGTGTAAGTCTGAACGCAGCAGAGTGTCCTCGTCGCAGCAAGTTCGTAGCGCCTCACGGCGAAATTGCGGTCGCGGCTTATGCTAGCCTGTCACTCGTCACAATGGCCACACAATCAAATTCCCCACTCCAAGTCCAATGCCTGGAACCTAAACTCGTCGCCATTCCCGAGGGGTGGTTTGATATGGGCCATGAGAGCGGCCAGGACAACGAAAAGCCGGTGCACCGGGTTTGGGTTGACGCTTTTCACATGGCAACCTGCCAGGTCAGGAATGCGGAATACGCATTCTTTCTCGAGGCGAACGGTGCGCCGCCTCCGCCGTTCTGGAGCGATCCACAGTTTAATCTACAGAATCAGCCTGTCGTGGCAGTGTCGTGGTTTCAAGCGGTCAGTTACTGTGACTGGCTGAGCGCAACAACCGGACGCAACTACCGCCTCCCAACGGAAGCGGAGTGGGAACGAGCGGCGCGGGGCGGCATGGAAAGGCAACTGTATCCCTGGGGTGATGAGCCGCCGCAATCGCGTCCTGATTACGAAAAACGCTGGAAAACCGGGCCGGAATGTGTGGGCCAGCAGGCGCCCAACGCGTTTGGCGTGCACGATATTTGCGAGAACGTTCACGAGTGGTGCAGTGATTTCTATCAGGCTGACTACTACTCATCCTCACCTGAGCGCAACCCGCAGGGGCCTGATCACGGTATGCGAAGAGCGTCTCGTGGCGGTTCTTGGCGGCATCACATCAAGATTGCGCGTTGCGCCGCGCGCTCCAGCATCCCACCCGAATTCCAATATGCCGACTACGGATTTCGAGTCGCATGCGATTTGTAGCGGGAACGAGATTGCGCGGGCAAGAATTTCCGTGACACACAGCAGGGTTAAAGGCGCCGTCGCTCGGGACGAAACAACGATCTCAACAGCATATTTACGAGACTGAGCACGATGGCTCCCCAGAACGCCGCGGCAAACCCGCGTACCTCAAAGCCGGGCACAATTGCCGACGCCAATTCCAGCATGACTGCATTGATGACGAACCAGAACAACCCGAAAGTCACAATGGTCAACGGAAATGTGATGATCTTGAGAAAAAAGCCCAACGTGGCGTTCACGAATCCGATGACCAGCGCCGCAATCAGAGCCGCCGCTGCTCCTCGTACCCATACGCCGGGGACGATCCGCGATACCAACCAGACTGCGAATGCGCTCAAAATCCAATGCAGCAATAGCCTCATTCTTCGATCCTGTAATCGAGACCGCTGAGAATATAAAGCCTGGCGACTCAGACAGCAACTGCACACGATCATCGCGCGCGCCCTGCATCCCTCTTCCACGAGCAGTCTGGTGCGTGCACTGGCGTGCTGCACTGAATACAGTAACTACCTGATTTTGGAGTAGCAGCTGAAATCGTATGATCCTCTTACGACCAAGCGTAGGCGAAACTCCTTGGCCAGTAGCCGGTTCAACGTGAGCAGGCCGTGTGGAGGGGCCCCAAGCTTGTCATGAAATCCCTGAAGTTACTCGCAGTGATGGCGGCGGTTGCATCCATTCCCCTGGCTGCTTCTGCAAACAGCATCGACAACAGCACAAGGCAAAATGGTGTAGCAGCCAGAGCAGGAGTCACTCTCACCGCGGCGAGCTCGACTTCTACGATTCGAGAGTCGAGATTCCTGAGCGCGAACGGGTCTCTTTCCAGAGGGAGTGGCGCTGCGACTTGGGCCAGCACGGAGACATTCGCGGCTACCGCGGTTCCTGAGCCCGGAACCATGGCATTGCTCGGAACCGGGTTAGTAGGCCTTGCCGCAACTTTCCGCCGAAAAATCCTAAAGTAATCGAAAGCTTATCCATTTCAACAGGAGCCCCGCATGACGGGGCTCTTTTCGTTTGCAACCCAGCACGGGCATATGCGCAATTACAGGCATGCCATCATTTGACGGCAATGCTACACCCGCATACGATTGCGCGCTATGAACGCCCGCCTTGTGTTTTGCTTTGTTGTTGCCTCACTTGTATCGCTCACGGCCCAGACATCCAGTCTGAACCTGAATCCGCCCAAGCCGGGAGTAAAGGAGGTGCGGACCCCTTTTTCTTCGCTGCAACCATCTGCGACTCTCAAAATCGGCAAGACTGCGGACTGGGTTCTGGTTACTGACAATGCAGTTTGGGTTGGAAGCACTAAGCCCGATGCGGTGCAACGGGTCGATCCCGCGACAAACAAAGTAGTGGCGGTTGTGAAGTTGCCGGGCGAAGCGTGTTCGGGCCTGGCGTCGGGCTTCGGGAGCATTTGGGTTCCGGTGTGCGGCAAGAAAGCTAGCCTGGTGCGAATCGATGCCACCAGGGGTGCGGTTGCTGCGACTCTGCCAATTGCGCCAGCGGGACCGGAGGGCGGCATCGCTGCAAGCGGCGACAGCATCTGGATAGTCACCGATCCTAAGGGCACGCTCGCGCGCATCGATCCGTCCAACGACCGTGTACGCCAGAGGATTTCCATCCCACCGGGTTCATTCAATCCTATCTTCAGCAACGGGATTATCTGGGTCAGCGGATTCGAGAGTGGCGTTCTGACGGCTGTCGACGCAAACACGGGCAAAGTTCTGCAGTCGGTCCCGGTCGGACCGAAGCCTCGTTTCCTGACCGCAGGAGCAGGTTCGATTTGGACGTTGAATCAGGGAGATGGAACCGTCTCCCGAGTCGACGAGAAGAGCAGGCAGGTGCTCGCCACCATCTACGTTGGCATACCCGGGGATGGTGGTGATTTAGATTTTGGGATGGATTCGGTCTGGGCAACGGTTTTCACGGTCCCGCTCAGTCGAATCGATGCAGCTACCAACAAAGTGGTCAGGCAATGGATTGGAGATGGCGGAGATTCCTTGCGATTTGGTTTCGATTCTCTCTGGATTACCGATTACAAGAAGGGGCTGCTGGTCCGGATTCCTATCGCGGAATTATCGGGACGATAGGATTTCAGCTTTCGCATGGGGGAGTTGCCGCTCGATTTGTCCCGTTTATGGAACCTATACAAAAAACCGTCTTGCCTGGGATTCCCTAACCACAGTAAATTCCCCGCGTACCAAGTCGTCGTTACGGTTTGCTTTCCTTTGGGATTAAGAATTCTAGAGGGGACCACGCTGTGAAGAATCGTGAGGTTGATGCCTACCCCGAGTGGTTTCCACAGTACAAGGCGGCCATGCTCGAATTGGACCGCACCCAGCTTGAGCAGCGCATCGTCAGCGCCCATGCCGCTATCACCGAGCGTGTCAGGCGCCTGGCACAGGGCGACTTTGGCACCTCGGAGGAGCGCACCGCCATGGCGGATGCACTCAACGGCCTGGCCGCAGTAGAGCGCGTGGTGAAAACGATCCGCGCTAGAGGACAACAAGTCCCGGGCTCGGCTTAGGCTTCTGTCGGCAACCTTCGCCCAGATAGGTCCGCAGTTGCATTCTGTGGCCTGTGGCAATTTGTGCGCTGCTCTCCGGCATAGTCTCGCTTTGCTCCGAAGTCAGGATGGGTGCGCTTATCCTGGTTGACAAAGATCACGGAGCGCGGGTATACCAAGGCAATGCGTGCCATTCCGGTGAGGCTCCTGATGGCGCTTATTCTGCTTCTCGTGGGAGCCACGGTCATTGTCGGTGTCAATTTGGACGACAGTGCCGATGTGGTGATGCTGCAGAGCCAAATACACCTGTTGCAGTTAAATAATGGCCAGGAAATCACATCGGATAACCCAGCGGTTACACATTCCCAAGGCGCACCTTCACAGGTGCGCTGCGTGACCAGATCCTCAAGCGATATCGTCCCCATCCTTCGCTGTTAGACCAGCTTGCTCCAATCTCCGCGCTCAAGATAGGTGGCGCTCCCTCTTTGGGGCGGCACACCAATTCGTTTGTCTCAGAAACCGAAGCATGGAAACGATGCCGGAGGACTTTGCAAATATGGCGATCAAAAACAAGGAGACTTGGGCAGAACTATATCGGAAGGCTTTGTTTGAGGAAGATCGCGACAAGCTGCCTGCATTGTTGGAGCAGGCTTTTCAAGCGGTTCAGGAGAGGGTTCGGGAACTATGGTATTCGCCCAGTGGGGCGCAGTCCGTCGCAGAAAATGAGCGCCGCGAACTTGATGCTGCGGCGTATTACCTTGGGTTGCTGAAATCTCTCGAATCCAGGAAAGGGTTCGAAGAGGGCCGTCGTTTTTCGGGCAGTCCATAAGATCTCTTTTACGAAGGAGAATCCAAGCGCGTGGGCAGAGGCGCGTCGAAGCAGCTGTTCGACGTTCGGTTCTGGGGTCCGGTTCTCTAGACATGAGAGCCAAGTTGAAGGTATGTCCCCAAGCATGTGAAGCTCGACAAATCGAAGGTCTCTGGCATCGATGGGCATTAGAAGAGGACTAGCGACGAATCTCTACAGGCTACGAGTGTTAGACAAGAGGATGGCGATGAAATTCCGTCAAGGGGACAAGCATCTGGTGGCGGCGGTTGGACTCGAACTTGAGCCGTTTGCGGGGGTGAGTGAAGGAACTGCAGGCGCCGAACGGGAGTCCGCAGGCGAAATCCCGAGCGGGGCGAGGGACCTCGGGGATTGGTGGCGGCGGTTGGACTCGAACCAACGACCTACGGATTATGAGACCGTCGCTCTAACCACCTGAGCTACACCGCCATCGGCTACACAGAAAAGGGAAACGGAGCAGAAACCCCTTTGCGGCGGGGCAATGCCGTACTGGGTCGCGGCGGCTGGGTCAGGCACGACGCGCCAACATTTTGATTCTATGGGGCAGGTACTACACTGTCAAACCTGCGCCTCGCTACACCTGATCTGAACAGCGGCCCAGATCGCAACACCCAAAGCCGGTCAACCTCTCGTTCCGCACATGCTCACCCGTCAAACTAGGAGACGGTATTCAAACACCGGCAGTGATGATACCTTGATGACCGTCAGGAGGATGCATGGCACGTTTCTGGACTGGTCTTTTACTGTTTTGTGCGCTGATTACAACAGCTCAGGGGCAGAGCACGAATCGGTGGGGCGCGTGGGAGCCATTCTTGGGTACATGGGTCGGCGGAGGCAGCGGGGAGCCGGGAAAAGGTTCCGGCCAGTTCAGTTTCTCCCCGGAGCTCCAGGGAGCCATTCTGAGCCGCCACAGCTATGCCGAATATCCCGCGACCAAGGATAAGCCGGCGTATCGTCACGACGATCTCATGGTGATTTATGCAGACGATGCTGACAAAAAAACTCGGGCCTACTATTGGGACAACGAGGGACACGTCATTCATTACATCGTGGACGTCGCGGCAGACAAGTTGGTTTTCATAAGTGATCCCAACCAAGCTGGACCGGCGTACCGCCTTAGCTATGCAAAGACGAGTCAGGATGCGCTGACATTGACCTTCGAGATCGCGCCGCCGAATGACCGTGCAGCTTTTAAGACATACATTACGGCCACTGCGCACCGAAAACCCTAGACATGATTTCCGAATCAACTGGCGACTTGGCGCCGGGCGGGCTCTGGCGATGAACGCCATCGCGGTAATCCCGGCTCGGTTGGCGTCCAGCCGACTGCCTCGCAAGATGCTGCAACTCATAGCAGGAGAGCCTCTGTTGGCGCACGTTTATCGCGCCGTGAAGCAATCACCACTCCTGCAGGACGTCATTGTCGCGACCGATTCCGATGAGATCTTGGCTGTATGCAACCAAAACGGCTGGCATGCGCGGATGACGTCAGCCTCGCACAAGAGCGGCACCGAGCGAGTCCATGAAGTTGCGCAGGCGGTCCCGGCTGATGTCTATGTCAATGTGCAGGGAGACGAGCCACTCACGCGTCCGGAACACATTCAAGCTCTGCTAAAAGTTATGAACGATGCAAGTGCGCAGGTGGGGACGTTGAAGACGGCCGCGGCCGATGTCGATGTCGGGAATCCTAACGCGGTGAAGGTTGTCACGGACGCCTTTGGGCGTGCTTTGTATTTTTCGCGGGCGACCATCCCCTTCGATCGCGATGGGCAGAAAATAACTCGCTACTACAAACACTTGGGTTTCTATGCCTATCGCAAAGCTGCGCTAGACCGATTCGTCGAGTTGCCGGAATCTTCGCTCGAACGCAGCGAACGGCTGGAGCAATTACGTTTTCTGGAAAACGGCATTCCCGTCTATGTGGGCGAAACGCCATTCGATACTATCGGCGTGGACACTGAAGACGACCGGAGGAGAGTGGAGGAGATTCTTCGAAGTCGCGTTTAGCGTTTTGCCCAGGACTCTGCAGCCGCGACTCGCTTGGTTATGGCGGGATGTGAATGAAAGAACCACTCGACCAGCCGCGAGGGAGCGCGCTCGGCAAGGTTCTGCTCGGCCAGCTTGTTCATCGAGGAAATGAACGGTTCCACACTTGTGATGGATTGGAAACAGTAGCGGTCCGCCTGCCGTTCGTTGAAACGCGAGTAAGCGTTAAGCACGGGCATGAGGACCAGACTGAGAACGGTTGAGACCAGAATCAAGAGCGGCAGATTAGCAAAGTCCGACAGGGTCTCGAACATGTGCCGCCGATCAATCGCGTAGTGGAGGACGGCATTGGCGGCCCAGAACCCGAATAGCGTGATTCCCGCCTGCACGGCAATGCTCTTAGGAATGTGCCGGTACACGTGGTGGCCGAGTTCATGCGCCAGGACGGCTTCGATCTCGTCCTCGGAGTAGTTGTGCAGCAGCGTGTCCGCAAGTATGATGCGCCGCGTCGCGCCCAAGCCGGTTAGCGCCGCATTCGCCTTCCTGCTCTTTTCCGACAGCTTCCATTCATAGACGCCACGCACACGCGTGCCCGCGCGCTGGCTGAGTCGCACCAGGCGTTCTTTGAGTCCCTCATTTTCTAAAGGCTCAAATTTGTAAAACAACGGCAGCAAAACCACCGGGGCAATCTGCGCAAAAAATACAAAGAGCCCAATGAAGATGCCCCAGGATGCCAGCCACCAGTGCTGAGGCCATTGCCGGATCGTGAAATAAAGAACCTCGACCAGAATAGTGGCGAGCACCAATCCTACCAGCCATGATTTCACCTGGTCCCAAACCCACGACCGGAGTTTCTGGTTCGACAAATGATAGCGATGCTCGAGGCGGAAACTGTAGTAGTCGAGTCCGAATCCGAGCAATTTGCTCAGGACCAAAAGAATGGCGACATAGAAAAAAACCGCCAGAGGATAATTCTGGTCGGCTCCCCGGTAAGCAAAGTCGCGAATACTGCCTGTCCAGCCTGAAAGCAGTAAAATGAGCAGCAGCACGAGTCCCAGAACGAAGTCGGCAATGCCGAGCCAGCGACGGATACGGTTGTACCGGCGGGCTTCCGGAGTATCTACTGGGAGCGGAGTTGTGCCAGTTGCCATCCTTTTCTGATTATCCCTTACTTCCGCCTGCTGCAGTAAGGATTCGAAGGTACCCTGCACTGCTCTGATCAAAGGATCAGTGGCGCTGCTGGCCGCTTGCAGCATGTTGTGCGGAGCTGTTCACGAACTCCTCGCCAAGAGCCAATATTTCGCTGGTTAGCTGAGGAGATGCGGCCTCGGCGTACAGCCGCAACAAAGGTTCAGTACCCGAAGCGCGAAACAAAATCCAGGGCTCGGCGCCATTTCCGTTGGTGCTGGCATTGAGGAAGAGTTTGATTCCGTCCATGCCCTCTTTTCTGAGCACCTTGTATTTTCCTAAGGCGGCGGTCCCATCCGCGCGGGCGCGGGAAATTGCCGCTTGTTTCAAGTCCTCAGCAATATGCAGATCACGGCGGCCGTAATAGTGTTCC
>DASSIO010000266.1:0-22540 GCA_035691825.1 Terriglobales bacterium
GCAGCTTAGCCATACGGTTGGCATGCTGAGCGTTCTTCAACCAGAGATCGTTCGTTAATAGCGTCTCGAACTGCACCGCGATGTAGCGCATCTTCGACGCGAGTTGCATGCCCTGTTTGCGGAAGAAGACAAAGTCTTCCGCCAGCTTTGGATTGAAAAAGACGACTGCTTCTCCGCCCATGGCTCCGTTCTTGGTGCCGCCGAAGGAAAGCACGTCAATGCCGAGGTCACGGGTGGCCTGGCGCAACGACAGTCCGAGGCTGGCGGCGGCGTTGGCAAGGCGCGCGCCATCCAGTTGCACGTACATATTCCGCTCGTGGGCAAAGCGAGTGAGAGCTTTCATCTCCTCCGGCTTGTAGACTGTGCCGGTTTCGGTGGCCTGGGTAAGCGCAATGACTTTTGGCTGAATGTGGTGTTGATCACCAATGCCGTGATACACCGACTTAGCCATGTCCACGGTCAGCTTTCCCTGCGGCGCCGGAAGGACCAGCAGCTTGCAGCCGGTGAATTTCTCCGGCGCACCACATTCATCGGTGTGAATGTGCGCCGACTCGGTGCAGATCACGGCGTTGTAGGAACGGGTGAGCGCCTTCAGCCCGAGCACGTTGGCTGCGGTACCGTTGAAAACGAAGAAGACGGCAATGTCGGGACCGAAGTGCTCCTTGAATTTGCCGATCGCGGAGGCGGTGTAAGGATCGTCGCCGTATCCCACTACGTGCCCCTGGTTCGCCGAGGCAATCGCCTTCAAGACATCGGGGTGAACGCTGGCATTGTTGTCGCTGGCAAAACTGCGCAGGGGTTTCATAGCGAATCAATTTATCAGACGTGGCCTGCAGCGAGCTCCGCGGAAAAGGAACAAGCGACATTGACACTGCGTATCAGCTTCTGCAATCTGCTCGTGAGGCAAAACTCCAGCTCAGCCGTCCATACCTACGAGGCTGCGCCTTCCATGCATTGCCGCACACGGCGGCGTGCCTGGTTGCGGTGGTAAGCTACTGAGAGTGCCACAGATGAAACGTCAAATTAGGGCATTTTGGGTGAGGGAGGCCCATTGCCAAGGGCTGGCCATTGCCACACTCATGGCAGTGGCAGCGCTGCTGCTTGCCTGCAATTCCGGAAGAGCCGCTGATCCCAAACCCCAGGGACCAATGGCAATTCCTGTCAAGGTGCAGGTCGCCAGCGATCAAGCGGTGAGCGACTCGAGCGAGTACGTCGCGACTCTGAAATCGCGGGAATCGGCGGTCATCATGCCGCAGGTGGAAGGCTGGATCACCGAAATCAATGTGCATTCTGGCGATCGTGTGTCGGCAGGCACGCCTTTAATGCAGATCGATCCGGCCAAGCAGCAGGCGACGGTGACCAGCCAGCAAAGTGCTCGGGCCGCACAAGAGGCGAACCTGGCCTGGGCCCGCGAACAATATAAGCGCGCCAGCGGCTTGTACAACGCCGGAGTCGTTAGCAAACAAGATTTGGACCAGGCCAAAACCGCGCTCGATGCAGCTGAGGCTCAATTGCAGGCTCTGGATGCGCAGCTTCGTGAACAGCAGGTGCAGCTGCACTACTACAAAGTGAATGCGCCGCGCGCCGGCATTGTGGGTGACATTCCGGTGCGCGTGGGAGACCGCGTCACGAACACGACCATGCTGACGACGGTGGACAAGCCCGGCAGCCTGGAAGCGTACATCTACGTCCCGGTAGAACGTTCGGGCCAGCTGCGCATGAATATGCCAGCTGAAATCGTGGATAGCCAAGGGCAGGTTCTGGCGGATAGCCGGATCAGCTTTATTTCTCCGCAGGTGGACAACAGCACCCAGACCGTCCTGGTGAAATCAACGATCGCAAACCGGAGTGACAAGCTGCGCAATGCCCAGTTCATTCGGGCGCGCATCATCTGGGGGACTCGGCAGATGCCATTGGTGCCGGTGTTGGCAGTGTCACGAATCGGCGGGCAATACTTTGCTTTCGTAGCTGAGCCTGGCCAGAACGGATCGTTTGTGGCACGCCAGAAACCGCTGCGTGTCGGACAGATGGTGGGCAACGACTATGCCGTGCTCGAAGGGGTAAAACCGGGGGACCGAGTTGTGGTGTCGGGCACGCAGTTCCTGATCGATGGAGCACCGGTGACGCCGCAGAGTTGAGCTTGGGCATTGGTCGTTAGTAGTTGGTCGTCGGCTGGTGCCAAGCTAACGAGCGTGGCAGACAGTAGAGAATCGACCTAGCTGTTGCTTTACAGGTGAGGTAGCCCTGAAATTGTGCCGGCGTTTCTTTTACAGGCTGCGGAAAAACATGTGTGATCCGGATTAGCGACACCGGGGCTGAAGCCCTCTTCAATTTGACATAACTTACGCGGCCCTGAAGGACCGCTCTTCCACGGTGATGCACATATTACTGATTTTTTGCGCAGGCTGTTTAGCCCAACGACGAACGACTAACGACCAACGACTGTCTTCATGTTCGTAGACTTTTTCATTCGCCGCCCGGTTTTTGCTACGGTCTGCGCCCTGCTTATCATTCTGGCCGGCGCGGTAGTGATTCCCACGCTGCCCATCGCGCAATTTCCAAGTCTTGCGCCGCCGCAGGTGTCGGTCACCAGTTCCTATATTGGAGCCAGCGCGCAAACGGTAGAGACGGCCGTCACCCAACCCCTCGAGCAGCAGATCAACGGCGCCGAGGGAATGAAATACATCACCTCGTCCAGCAGCAACGACGGCCTGAGTCAGATCACTGCCACCTTTGACCTGAATCGTGATCCGGATCTCGCCGCAGTTGACATACAAAATCGGGTCAATACGGCCATGGGCCGCCTGCCTAACGCTGTGAAGACGACGGGCGTCACCATTACAAAGTCATCCACCAACTTCGTCTTTGGGGCGGCGGTTTTTTCCGATGGCCGTTATGACCCGCTCTTCATGAGCAACTATCTGGACGTCTATGTCCGAGACAACTTGAAGCGCGTGCCAGGCGTAGCCGAGGTGTTCATCTTTGGTGAGAGGCGCTATTCGATGCGGCTGTGGCTCGATCCCGTCCGCATGGCAGGCAGAGGCCTGACGGCCGACGACGCGGTGAATGCGCTTTCCGAACAGAACGTGGAAGTTGCCGCCGGGCAGGTCGGCCAGCCGCCGATCCAGGCCGGGCAGGCGTATCAGATCAGCGTTCGCGCCGTCGGGCGCCTTACCGATCCGGCGCAGTTCGATGACATCATCTTGAAGACCAACAAAGATGGAACTCTGGTGCGACTGCGCGACGTGGGCCGTGCCGAGCTGGGCGCCGAAGATTATGGCGCGGAACTGCAATACAACGGGCACGACGCGGTGGGTATCGGCATTACGCAGCTGTCGAATGCGAATGCCTTAGAGGTTGACCGGCGCGCTATCGCGGAGCTCCAGCGGCTCTCTAAACGTTTCCCGCCGGGCATGACCTATCAGCTGGCATTCGATACGACCGATGCGGTTGGCGAGTCGATTCGTGACGTGCTGACGACGCTGATCGAAGCCATTGTGCTGGTCATCCTGGTCATCTTCGTGTTCCTCGAGGATTGGCGCAGCACCATCATTCCGTCCGTCACGATTCCTGTCTCGCTGGTCGGCACCTTCGCCTTCGTCAAGCTGCTGGGCTTCTCCATCAATACGCTGACGCTGTTTGGCATTACGCTGGCGACTGGCCTGGTGGTGGACGACGCCATTGTGGTGATCGAAAACATCGAGCGCCACATCAGCGAGGGCGAACGCGATGCGCGAAAGGCTTCTTCGGACGCCATGAAAGAAGTAACGGGAGCCGTCATTGCCACCTCGCTGGTTCTGGTGGCAGTCTTCGTGCCGGTGGCATTTTTCCCGGGCACGACGGGAATCCTGTTCCGCCAGTTCGCCTTGACCATTGCCTTCTCGATTTCTATTTCTGCGTTCAACGCCCTGACCCTGACGCCAGCGCTGTCGGCGCTGCTATTGGGCAAGGAGCACGGGGAAAAGGGATGGTTCTTCAGGGGTGTGGACAAGGTCATCGGTCGAGTGACTGATGGCTATCGCGCCTCGTTGCGGAAGTTTCTCGGTTTCCCAGTGCTGGCGACAATTTTGTTCTTCATTGGTTTGGGCCTGACGTATGTCGTGTTTACTCGCGTGCCGAAAGGTTTTGTGCCCAGCGAGGATCAGGGCTACTTCATCATCGCCGTGCAATGTCCTTCCGGCGCATCGTTGCAATATACGAAGAACATTGGAGAGCAGGTGACCAAAGTCCTGCAGAGCACGCCGGAAGTTGAGAGCGTGTTTGCGATTTCCGGGTTCAGCTTTACGGGGAATGCTTCTAATCGTGGCGTCATATTTGGCGGACTCAGGCCGTATTCACAACGCAAAGGAGAAGCCCACACAGCCGAAGCGGTGCTCAACCGGTTGCGCGGTCCGTTGTTCGGCATCAACGGCGCGCTTGTGCTCCCGTTCTTACCGCCGGCGGTTCAGGGGCTGGGCGAGTTTGGCGGCTTCCAATATCAGTTGCAGGATCAGGGCGGACACACGCTGGAAGAACTGGCAAACGTAACCGGGGACCTCGTTCGCCAAGGAAATTCTCGCAAAGATCTAGCGGGCCTCTTCAGTGGTTACACAGCAAATGATCCTCAGTTTCTGATCACCATCGACCGCGAGAAAGCCAAAAGCCTGCACATTCCTCTGCAGCAGATCACCGACACGCTTGGTGTCTACATGGGATCGGCTTATGTCAACGATTTTGACTTCAACAACCGCTCCTACCGCGTTTACATTCAGGCCGACAAACAATTCCGCTCGCGGGCGCAGGACATCCGCGAGTTCTATGTCCGCTCCGACAATGGCGCCATGATTCCGCTGGAGAACCTGGTTTCAATTACACAGACGACCACGCCCCAGGTCATCAGCCACTACAACTTGTTCCGGGCCGCGGAAATTGACGGGGCCGCCGCTCCGGGCGTCAGTTCCGGGCAGGCTATTTCGGCCATGGAGCAGCTTAGCTCGAAGGTCCTGCCGCAGGGTTTCAGTCATGAATGGACCGGACTTTCACTTGAGGAATTGGCCTCCGGCAGCACTTCTTTGTTGTTATTCGGCCTGGGAACATTGGTTGTGTACTTGACTCTATCGGCACAGTACGAAAGCTTTGTACTGCCGTTTATCGTTCTACTTGCTGTGCCAATGGCGATGCTGGGGGCTCTTGGGGCGCAGTGGATGCGGGGGCTGCAGAACGATGTGTATTGCCAGATCGGGCTGGTGATGCTCGTTGG
This sequence comes from Terriglobales bacterium, assembly GCA_035691825.1. Classification (GTDB taxonomy): domain Bacteria; phylum Acidobacteriota; class Terriglobia; order Terriglobales; family Acidobacteriaceae; genus Gp1-AA122. The sequence continues at coordinate 5,240 of DASSIO010000266.1, forward strand.
ACTATCCAGCAAGAACGCCATCCTGATCGTGGAGTTTGCCGAACAACTACGGGAGCGCGGGCTCTCGGTGCGGGACGCGGCCGTGGAAGCTGCTCGGATCCGGCTTCGCCCGATCCTCATGACTTCGTTGGCATTCATTCTTGGGGTTGTGCCGCTGGTGATCGCGACTGGGGCAGGAGAAGCGGGGAGGCACTCCGTGGGTACGACGGTTTTTGGCGGTATGATCATGTCCACGGTTTTGAACCTTTTCTTTATTCCCGTGCTGTACTTGGTCATCGAGGAATTCCGTGAGCGCCGAGGCGCCAAGGTAGGCCGCGCCTAGCCCTGCTACTGAAAAATGCAGCTTTCCATTGGGTTGCGATCCCGAACGCCGCTGCTTGCCTTGCTGCTGTCGCTCGTGTCTCCCTTGGTTGTTGCCCAGGACAACTACGAGATACAGGTTTACGGCTCGGAAACCGCCGCTCCAGCGACGACTATGGTGGAGGTACACAGCAACTTCACTGCGCGGGGTGAAAAGGCGACCATTGACGGCGTTTTGCCCAGCAACCACGCCGAGCACGAGACACTGGAGATCACGCAGGGTTTCAACGAGTGGTTCGAGACCGGGTTCTACGTGTTCAGCAGCATTCAGCCGAATGGCGGCTGGCAGTGGGTTGGAGATCACATTCGCCCGCGATTGCGGGTTCCCGAATCCTGGCATTGGCCGGTGGGAGTGAGTCTTTCCACGGAGTTTGGCTATGTGCGACCGCAATTCTCGGTGGATACGTGGACATGGGAAATTCGGCCGATTGTTGATCGCCAACTAGGCCCCTGGTATTTTGCCTTCAATCCGGCGCTGGAGCGCTCGCTTCATGGTCAAAACGTGGACAAGGGATTTGAATTCGCGCCGGCCGGCAAGTTCAGTTACAACTTCAGCAAGCAGATAGCAGGTGGGCTCGAATACTACGGTTCTACCGGACCTGTGTTCGGCTTCGATCCAGTGCGTGAGCAGCAGCATCAATTTTTTCCGACGGTGGACCTAAATGTTTCGCCAGTCTGGGAGATCAATTTTGGGGTAGGAATCGGAGTTACCCGGTCGACCGATCATCTGATCGTCAAAGGCATTCTTGGTAGGCGTTTTTCCTGGCCTGGTAGACGGGTGAAGCTGCACTCCTCTCCGGAGCATTATTGAGCAGAGCACAATCGAAGAGAGCGCCAACGACTTAGGATGGCATGCCGCGAGAAGCTGAGGACAACTTAGCGTGGCCTATAAGTGACCCTTGGTCGCATTAGTGCCAGGCGTAACCGACTTTATCTCCAGCACATTCCCGTTGAGCACGCCGGTTAGGGTTGCAGTCTGTCCCGCGAGGGATTCCAAGCACATGGCCGGGCCGGTTTTGCAGTGAGTAGACTTTATCTCCCGCGAGTAAAACGTAAGTGCCACGATGCGCGATGCAATATCGAACGCATTCAGCATCACTAGCGCCGGTGAGCATGTAATGATGGCGGGTGCAAAATGAGTCACTGACGGTTCCGCGCAACGTAGTTAGCTTGTTTGAAGTATCGCCTGAAATTAGGGGGTTTTCGGCCTGAGAGGCTGGCGGCGCGCTTGCTTTTGGGCCCTTTTGATCCTCAACGGTCCCGCTGTGAGGCGGATACTTGGGCGTATCAGCAGAGGAATTTCCTTGTGCAAGGGCGGTTGTGACATCGAAAACCAGCCAGAGCACGGCGACGAGCAGGCAATAAACTTGCGCCTTGATGATTAGTCATCCCGGCTCTGATCAGCCGCCAGGCCGCTCGTTACAGAGATGCCCGGGTTACGCTGAAAGGTCGCCTTAGAAAGGGTCAGCGTGTAAGCTGCACGATATATTTGGCCGGGGAAAGCCGGACCTAGGGCGGGGCGCTTGTTCTATGGTGTTGTGAAATTCGGCTTAGGCGAGTGGGTTCCCGTGGCCCAAAACAAAGTTAGAGACCTTTTTCAAGTTCGCGCATATAATTCTTCCTCGTTGCCGTTATTACAAAGTTAAGCCTAGGGGGCGAAGGAGAGATATAACTTTCATGGCAAACCTCACAAAAACACTAAGCGACTTACGCGGCGAACGCGACCGTGTAGCAGGTGAGTTGGAGCGGCTCGATGAGGCCATCTCGGTGCTGTCTGGACTTGGGAATGGCGGGGGACGCCGTCGTGGCGGGCGTCGCCGACTGTCTGCGGCTGCTCGCAAGCGGATTGCGGACGCGCAGAAGGCTCGTTGGGCGAAATGGAAAGCTAAACAGCAGAAGAAGGCAGCTTAGGTCGGTAAACTTTGTCCTAGCTGTCGATTTGCTTAGGTTTTCTGCGTCTAGCCGTCCGGTCGCGATCGGGTCTCGCAACCGGACGGCTGCCGTTTGATGGCTAAGTTGGCTGACGACTTTCCTCGGTCCACTTGGCGTTCGCGTTCCGGGTTTCCAGCGGCGATCAGAACGCCTGTTGGGATCCCGCCTGCCGCCTTACGGGAAATTCGAGAATCTCCCCCGCGGTTGTTCTGGACTTCACTGCTGCGCGGCGGCTTTTATTCTGCCGGCTTTTTTGTGAGGAAGTGCGAGTGCTCCAAGTCTTGCGCCTGGAAAGACGCTGAGTAGATTTGATGTGGCTCAATGACTCCAACGCTGCAATCGCACGATCAATTTCGCGGCGTTCTTTTTTCAACTGCGCTAAAACCCTCCCGATGTTCACTCGTCCCCCCGTTTCCTAAAGCGAGAATTGGTACCACGGCTCAACGGGAAAAAATGCGGAATCTGAGGTTTGTTCCACTTTCAGAACAAGACCCAATTGCCACCTTGCATTGTGCCTGGCAAGCCTCGCAGTTTCAGCAACTTAGCTGTCTTCTCCCGTGAAATTCCGGATTTCAGAACGATCTGCTGCGCGAAGTGAAATCGGGCAGTTTCCGATTTTCGTAAGCGATCGCGGGCCTGATTGCATCCGCACGAACCTGGTGCCGTGGCTTCGCGGTTAGCCGGTAATCCGAACAACGCTGATCCAAGAATCTTCGTGATGCCGCTATAATCACCCGTCACTCTCACGGGAGATGTCGATGGCCACCACTGCTCGCGTACTTTTACTCGTTTGCATGTCGTTTTCGTTCGCGGCCGCGCAAGAGACTCCGGAAGCGCCGCTGCCGCCCAAGTTCACCCGAACCGAGGTCATGGTGCCAATGCGCGATGGCGTGCATCTGCAGACGGTCATCTTCGCGCCTGTCGATCAGAACGAGTCATTGCCGATACTCATGCTGCGCACGCCTTACGGCGTGCCGGACACGGATAAGGGCCTGCAGAAGAGCGCTGCGTTCAAAGAACTGGTCGCCGATGGCTACATATTTGTTTTTCAGAATTTACGCGGGCGGTTTAAGTCGGAAGGTACTTTCAAGCTTTCGTCGGCACCGGAAAACAAGCAGGATCCCAAATCGACCAGCGAGGGTACGGACGCGTATGACACGATCGACTGGCTGGTGAAGAATGTTCCAAAAAACAACCGCAAGGTAGGGATATTCGGTGTCTCCTACGATGGGCTCACTGCCGCGCTCAGCCTGCTCGATCCTCATCCCGCGCTGAAGGCGATCTCTGAGCAGGCCTCTCCCGCCGACCAGTGGATGAATGACGACTTCCACCGTTATGGCGCATTCCGGCTCAGCTATGGATTCGAGTACTCGGTGATGGAAGAGGCGGACAAAGAGGCCAATACGCATTTCCAGTTCGATACTTATGACACCTACGATTGGTACCTGAAGCTTGGACCACTCTCCAATGCCGATGCCAAGTATCTGCACGGCACCATTCCGGAATGGAATCACTTCTTCGAACATCCCAATTACGACGCATTCTGGAAGAAAGAAGCGTTTGTGGATTCGCTGCAAGGGCAGTCGGTTGCCGTGCTGAACGTGGCCGGCTGGTGGGATCAGGAGGACCCGTGGGGACCGTGGAAGATTTTTTCGACGCTCGCGAAGAACGATCCTCAGCATCACGATTTCATGGTGGCAGGGCCATGGAACCACGGCGGATGGTGGGGCAAAGAAGGTTCAAGCCTCGGCATCATTCCATTCGGCGGACACAAAACCTCGCTTGAATTTCGCGAGGATATCGAAGCGCCGTTTTTCCGCTATTACCTGCACGGCAAAGGCGAGCCTTTCAGCTGGGCGGTGAAGACCTTCGAGACTGGATCCAACACCTGGGATACTTACTCGTCGTGGCCACCGAAGAATGCCAAGCCGTTGAATCTATATTTCCAGTCCGGAGGCGGCCTTGGGTTTGAACCGGCAACGAACGGGGGTGGATATGCGGAATACGTATCGGATCCCGCCGATCCGGTTCCGTATCGCCGTCGTCCAATCTCGCCGACTTATCCCGGCGGAGACTGGCCTTACTGGGAAGTGGAGGACCAGCGGTTCGTCGAGCATCGTCCCGACGTTCTCACTTTTGAAACTGGAACCCTGGATCATGACGTCAGGGTGAGTGGTGAGCTCAGCGCCGACCTGTTTGCCTCGACTTCGGGCACGGACAGCGATTGGGTGGTGAAGCTGATCGATGTTTATGCCGAGAATGCTCAACCGAGCGATTTTGATAAAGAAGGGGGGCCCGCTCCCGGGGAGTACGGCAAAAGCCTTAATGGGTATGAGTTGATGATTGCGGGCGAAGTGCTGCGTTCGCGATTCCGTGAGAGCTTTGAGAATCCGCAGCCATTGAAGGCGGGTGCGGTAACGGAATTCAAAATACCATTGCGCAGCCATGATCACGTCTTTCTTAAGGGCCATCGCATCATGGTGCAGGTGCAGAGCACCTGGTTTCCCGTAATCGATCGGAATCCGCAGAAGTTTGTGTCCAACATCTACGAGGCCAAAGCTTCCGACTACGTAAAGGCAACACAGCGAATTTATTTCACGCCGCAGGCGCCCTCGCACATCGTGCTGCCGGTTGTGGAGGGCGGAGGCGCGCCGTAGCCGATCCGACTACCGTGAGTTTCAGGTTGCGTTGGGCAACTGATTCCGGCTGCATCCATCCAAAACCTTTTGTGGAATTGGAGAGCAGCTATGAGCCAGGAACAACTCAAGCCCACGTGCCCGGTTTGCGGCGAACACTTGAACTCCGAAGAGGAGCGGATTGCTCACGAGCGGAGCGCACACAATGTCGGCCGCACGGGACCATCCGTAGAAGATTCGAACACCACCGTGAGCCGCAGGCCCGGAGAGAAGGATCGCGCGGCGTGAGTTTCTGGGTGGCGGCATTGAGCCGCACCCGAAACATGGCTGACAAGAATCGCCGGATATGGAGTGGGTGCTGCTGTCGGTCCCGCTGAAGCCGGGTCCCTTTCCCGTCTTTCGGATCACGCGATCAGCTAGACAGTGGATCGGCGATGTCGTGACGTGGAGGAATCCCAGCTTGCCCAACGGCGACCGTAAGATCCCTGCACCAACTCAGTGGAGGCCTTCTACGAGATAGAGGACATCCAGCTTGCGGTTGAAGGTGTACACGTAGCTCTTCTCGTCTGCGCCAATAAACACATTCGAGAGGAAGGAGATGCCGACCGGGTCGGGAGGCGCCAGTTGTTTCCACAAGCTTCGGCGGCCGCTCGCCAGCTCAATTCGGAAAATTTTCATGGGTATCTCGCCCAAGTGATAGCAGTACAGAAAACGGTCGTCGGCACTCCAGGCGACAGGTACTTCGCCCGGTTCAAGTCCGGGGACGACCCGCGGATCGCCGCCATTTACCGGGAAAATAAAGGTCTTGTACTCGGCGCCCATGGCTTGCGCGAGCCACTGCCCGTCGTGAGAGAGCCTGCCGTAGACGGTAGCGCCCTCAGGAGTTATGCCGCGCGGACCTGGCTTGCCGACTTCCTGTACGTACACTCGGCGGCCGTGATTTGGTTCTCCTCCGAAGAACATGAAATGTCTTTCGTCGGGAAACCATTGCGCTGACACGTGGACCAGCTTATCGCGGGTCAGAGGTTGGACCTCTCCCGACTTGGTTGGCACGAGGTTGAATTGAAAATCAGGAGTCAAACAGATTACCCGCTCCCCATCCCTGGTCAGGGCCGAGCAAGTTCCGTCCGAAAGCCGCACGGCTGGTGTGCCGTCGGTTCTACGCACAAAGCCAGCCGGCTGCGCTCCTGCTCCTTCGCCCCACTCAAAGAAGAGTAGAGTCTGTCCGTCTCTGGAAAGATCACCCGCCACCGAGTAGTCAAGCCAGGAGAGGTCGCGCTCCCTGGTTTGGCCCGGGGGCAGACCATAAATTCCCGATCGCCAGTCCTCGCGCGCCAACAGCACGCGGCCATCGCGCGCGATGTCGAACAGGACCAGGTCACCCGGGCTCTCGGTGACTTCGCGTTCACGGCCGCTCAGGCTAACTGCGAACAATCCGGCGGCGGAGTTATTGCGATCGCCGGTGAACCACACCTCGTCCCCGCGCGGAGACCAGGCCAAACCGTTAAGATCGGCCCAGCCGGTGGAGAGCGTGGTCGCCTTGCCAGCCAGATCCGCGGCTATCACAGAACCGGAGTCATTAGTGCGATCGGGGTAATCGAAGAAAGCAATGCGATCTCCACCGGGGGAGAGCCGCGCGTGGCCAATAGCGCCACCGTTCTCATAAATCAGTTTTCCAGACGGAAACTCGAGTCGATCATGCTCTCCCGATTGCCGTACGATCAGCAGGCTTGATTGATCGTTGGACCAGTCGCCGCTTTCCCCATTGGCCAGAATTTCGCGTGGCGCTCCTCCCTCCAGCGGCACGCGCGCTATCGTTCCCGCATTGATAGCAATCTGCACCGGGTGCGATCCCAATAAAACCGCGAGCTCACCGGTAGGAGAAACCGCCAGCAGGGAGGTGTCGCTCAGACCAATCGCGCGCGACTCGGGACTTGGGGGGCGAGTAGTGAAAATCTCGGGTGGTTTTCCTTCTGAGGCTGCGCTGTACACAACAGTCTGACCATCGGGAGAAAAGCGGGCTTCCTGGATAGTTCCCTGGCGAAAGGTCAGGCGATGATAGACGGGGCGAGATACCGGACCTCGGCGGAGGGCAAGCAGTCCTGATGCCGCCAGAACGCCCAGAATTACCCCGGCACCCAGAACCAGGAAGCGGCCTGGCTTGCGGGCTGGCGCTGACAGGGGCAGCGCTGATCCGGAAACGGAAGAAAGCGCTTCCAGCGCAAAGGCCACATCGCGCGCCGACTGGAAGCGTTCTTCCGGATTCTTCTCCAGGCAGTGCCGCACAATGCGCTCGAGGGCGGGCAGTATCTGCCGATTCGCCTCGGTCAACTCCGGCGGATCCTCCTTGAGGATCGTGCTCATCGTGTCAGCTGCAGTTTCTCCCTGGAAAGCCCGCTTCCCGGTCAGCATCTCGTAAAGAATGGCGCCAAAGCTGAACAGATCCGATGGCGGGCCTGCCGCTTGCCCTCGCACCTGTTCCGGGGACATGTAGCCCACCGTGCCCAACACAAGCCCTGGCTCGGAAGCGGCCGTCATGCTTGGGAATTCGGCCGCCGCCGCGCGTCCCTCCGGTTGCGTCAGCTTGGCCAGCCCAAAATCCAGAATCTTCACCCGCCCGTCCCGCCCCACAAACAGGTTCTCCGGTTTCAGATCCCGATGGACAATTCCTCTTCCGTGGGCGGCGGCCAACCCGCGCGCCACCTGAACGCCATACTCAATGGCTTTTCGGACTGGCAGGGGGCCGGCCAGCAAGCGCTGCCGCAAGCTCTCTCCCTCCAGCAGTTCAGAGACAATGTATGGAGACCCAGCATGCTCGCCAACGTGATAAATGGTCAGGATGTTCGGGTGGTTGAGGGCAGCGGCGGCCTGGGCTTCCTGCTTGAAACGCCGCATGCGGTCGGGATCTTCAGAGAAAGCAGCGGGCAAGACCTTAATGGCGACGTCACGTCCCAATTCCGCGTCACGCGCGCGGTAGACCTCTCCCATTCCGCCCGCGCCCACCGGCGCGACAATTTCGTAGGGCCCGACTTTCGAGCCAGAAGCTAGCGTCATCCGTGCGCGCCATTATAGCCCGACATATAGCGATGGAGATTCTCGTCAGATTTTAATTGGAGTAGAAGACAGCTGGCTATGTTGCAGGCCCTTAGTCGCTCCATCTGCGGAAGAGGAGCGCGCCATTGGTGCCGCCGAAGCCAAACGAGTTCGACATGGCGTATTCGAAGGACACTTTGCGTGCCTGATTGGGGACGAAGTCCATTCCTGCCGTGTCGGGGTCCTGATTTTCCAGATTAATGGTGGGAGGCAAGATCTGGTCGCGCAGGGCCAAAATGGTAATCCCGGCTTCCAAGCCGCCCGCCCCGCCCAGCAGGTGTCCGGTCATAGACTTCGTTGAGCTAACCGGAACCGCATTAGCTGCGAAGAACTTGCGGATCGCGTGCGCCTCCAGCACATCGCCGATTGGAGTTGAAGTGCCATGCGCATTGACGTAACCAATATCTTCCGGCTTGATCCCGGCATCATGCACGGCGTTTTTCATGACGCGATAGCCGCCCTCGTGCTCGGGGGCGGGCTGGGTGATGTGGTAGGCGTCACCACTCATGCCGTAACCCACAATTTCAGCCAAGATCGGAGCGCCGCGCCGGGTGGCATGCTGCATTTCCTCGAGAACGAGGATTCCCGCGCCTTCGCCGATAACAAAGCCATCGCGCGCCGCATCCCATGGCCGGCTCGCCTTTTCGGGTTCATCATTGCGCGTGGAAAGCGCGCGCATTGCCGCGAACCCGCCGACGCCCATCGGAGTAATGGCGGCCTCGGCGCCTCCGGCGATCATGACGTCGGCGTCGGCATGCTGAATGATGCGAAACGAGTCGCCAATGGAATGAGCGCTGGTGGTGCAGGCCGTTGCCGTGGCCTCGTTGGGCCCCTTGGCGCCAAAGCGCATGGAAACGTGCCCGGCGGCGAGATTGATGATGGCAGCGGGGATGAAGAAGGGCGAAATCTTCCGCGGACCACCGTTCATGAGGTTGGTGTGCTCGCGCTCGATAACATCAAAACCGCCGATCCCCGATCCGATGTGGACACCAACGCGTTCGGCGTTTTCGGGAGTGATCTTCAGTCCCGAGGAAAGAATGGCTTCTTCGCTGGCCGCCAGAGCGAAGTAGATGAAGCGGCCCATCTTCTTGATTTCTTTTTTGTCGACAAAATTGAGAGGATCGAAGTTCTTTACTTCCGCGGCTATCTGGCAGGCAAACTGGGAAGCATCAAATTGGGTGATCCGGCCGATGCCGCTTTTTCCCGCCAGCAGGTTGCGCCACGTTTCTCCCGTGGTGTTGCCGACCGCTGAGATGAGGCCGATCCCAGTGACTACGACGCGCCTAGGCAACTACTTCCCGCCTTTCGCGTGTTTGCCGATATAGTCGACGGCGTCCTGCACAGTGCGAATCTTTTCCGCGTCTTCGTCAGGAATTTCCAGGTCGAAGGCCTCCTCGAACGCCATCACCAGTTCGACCGTGTCGAGCGAGTCGGCGCCCAAATCATCCACGAACGAGGCATTGGGCGTAACTTCGCCTTCGTCCACTCCCAACTGCTCCACGATGATCTGCTTAACTTTCTCATCAACGGCTGCCATTTTGTCCTCGCTTCACGGCCCGCTGCCGGGCAATTTCAGCTACTTGGTCACTTTAGCGTGCTTCTCAACGTAGTCGATAGCGTCCTGTACGGTGCGAATCTTCTCCGCGTCCTCATCCGGAATTTCGACGCTGAACGCCTCTTCGAAAGCCATGACCAGTTCGACCTGGTCCAGCGAATCAGCACCCAGATCGTCAACGAATGATGCCCTGGAAGTCACTTCGGATTCTTCCACGCCCAGCTGCTCCACTACGATTTGCTTCACTCTTTCTTCAATGTTCGCCATAGTATTGCTACCTCCATGCAAGGAAACGAGTAGTGTAATTGTCCCGATGAATTCGTGTAAAGGAAGCGGCCCGGCAGAGCACGTTCGTGCTCCCACCCCTTACGCAAATCCTATATGGCCATCGAAGCGATGGTCAAACCCAGAAGATCGGTGTGGAGCTCAAGCCGGCGGGGCGAGGCGGAGCTAGGCGGAGCTGAAGACTTAGTCTATTAGGCGAGCAATGCCTGCCCAGCAGAGGAGGTCTGGGCGTAGGTGATCAGTGCCGAAGAAAGGATTGGCAAGCGGCCGGTCATTTGCTTACTAAGGAGGTCAGCTGCTCAATCGCGGCGCGCATTTCTTGCTCCAGCCGGCTGACCAATTCGGCGGCTGTGGCGCGCCGAGCCAGGCGAACACCTTGTCCGGCCCACAAGGACAGATACTCGGCGCGATTTTGCCGCGTAGATTCAGCGCGCAGCGAGCGCGTCAAACTGTTCTGAACGGGAAACGGCAAAATAGTTTCTTCGTGCGATTCCATGCCGCTGAGAAAGCGGTTGACGATGCCACGAGCCGGACGCCCCGAAAATGCGCGAGTGATGCGGGTCTGATCTTCGCGCGCGGACAGGATGGCTTCCTTGTACGCTTCGGCGACACCCGCTTCACGGCAGGTGAGGAAAGCTGTGCCCAACTGAACCGCGGAGGCGCCGAGTACGAAAGCGGCGGCAATGCCGCGTCCATCCATGATTCCGCCCGACGCCACGAGTGGAACGCGAACGGTATCAGCGATCTGCGGCACAAGAGAAATCGTGCCCACCATGCCGGCTGCGAAATCTCCGGTAAATGTACCGCGATGGCCTCCTGCTTCGCTGCCTTGTGCGACGACCGCATCCACCCCAAGCTCCACCAGGGCCCGTGCTTCCTCCACCGTAGTGGCCGTTCCCATCAAAAGAATATGTCGACGCTTGATCTCCGCTACGGCTGACTTGGGAAGCAGGCCAAAGGTAAAACTGAACACCGGGGCGCCGGTTTCCAGACACGCCGCAAGCTGATCATCGAAGCTGCTGCTGCTGGCAGCGGAAAAGGAAGGCGCACCTAGGCCGAGCTCAGAATAATAGGGAGCAAGCGCGACGAGTGCGCGTTGCATGTCTTCCGCGGGCACGTTGGGGCGGGGCATAGGCGCAAACAGATTTATGCCAAAGGGCCGTGAGGTTGCTTCCCGAACTGCCTTGCCGCGCTCAATGATTTGTTCCGGCGTTAGATATGCGGCGCCAATGAAGCCCAACGCTCCGGCATTGGATACGGCGGCCACGAGCTCAACCGTGTCTCCGCCGCCGGCCATGGGCCCTTGAATGATGGGGAGCGGAATCTGAAGGAGGTCGGTAATTGCCGTACGCATGGGCGGCTCGTGAATGAACCTTATTCAGATGCCGCACAGCCAGCGAGTGGTGCAGAAGTTACACGGCCGAGGTTGATGCATCAAGTTTGTGTCGCAGCAGCGGTTGAGGAATCTTTGCTACAGCGCGTTTCAAAAAGGGTGCATTCAATTGGGCAGGGCACCTCAGCGGCTAAAGCCCACATTTTTGTTAGCTCCGTGCGGCACGGCTGAAGCCGTGCCCTTCCCAAACGCTATTTCTAAAACACGCTGTAAGCGAATCACTGGCCCAGGTGTTCTCGGAGGATGTTCAGCATGCGCCGTAACGGCTCGGCTGCACCCCACAACAACTGGTCGCCGACGGTGAAAGCCGCAAGATACTCCGGTCCCATCGCAAGCTTATGGAGGCGGCCGAGTACCACGGTGGGCGTTCCTGAGACCGCGGTCGGGGTCAAACAGCGCAGCGTGGATTCTTTGTTGTTAGGAACTACGCGGACCCACTCATTGGCGTTCGCCAAGATGCTCTCGATTTCCGGCAATGGAACATCGCGCCGAAGCTTGATGCAAAGCGCCTGGCTGTGGCAGCGCATTGAGCCCACCCGAACGCAAATCCCGTCCACCGGAACGCGCGGGTTCAGGCCGAGAATCTTGTTGGTTTCGGCGCTGCCCTTCCACTCTTCTCGCGTCTGCCCGCCGGGCATCTCCTTATCGATCCATGCGAGCAGACTGCCGGCCAATGGCGCTCCGAACTCCGCGGTCGGCATCGACGGGTGGCGTTGTGCTTCGATCACCATGCGATCCACTTCGAGCGCATTTTCGGAAGGCGTTCGACGGACCGGTTCGACGAGATGGCTCATCTGGCGCACCAACTCCAGCATCTTGGCGGCGCCCGCTCCTGAGGCGGCCTGGTAGGTCATGGTCGTCATCCATTCAACAAGACCGGCTTGGAACAGCGCGCCCACAGCCATCAGCATCAGGCTGACCGTGCAATTCCCGCCGGCAAAGGTTCGAATGCCATGTGCCAGGCCCTCGCGAATCCGGCGCCCATTAACTGGATCGAGAACGATGATCGCGTCATCGTCCATGCGCAAGGTGGAGGCGGCGTCAATCCAGTAGCCTTTCCAGCTATCGCGACGGAGAGACGGGTACATCTCTGTCGTATATTCGCCACCCTGGCAGCTGATAAGGATGTCGCAGCCGGCTAACTTGCGGCGGTCCTTGGCATCCTCCACCGCGGCGACGTTGCCCGCATAAGTGGGCAAGGATTTGCCGGCCATCGAAGTGGAGAAGAACACCGTTTCCAGGCCTGCGAAGTCGTTTTCCTCCTGCATTCGCTGCATGAGGACACTGCCAACCATGCCTCTCCAACCGATAAACCCGACGCGCAACATGGGCATTAGTTTACTTTATGGCTCCAGCAGTGGAAACCAAAGCCATAACGAAGAGTGCAGAATGAAGAATTCAGAAGGCAGAAGTCAGAATGAAAGAGGCAGAATGCGCAAGGCAGACGTCGGAATGAAGAATTACAGAGATTGGCATCAGCATGTTATCTAGCGAACAAAAGGCGAATATGCTAAGCTCCTTGCGCAGGGGGAAACACTGATGCTGTTATCAACTTCCGATGGGCAAAACCGTGGTATGGGAGAGCGGTCATGCGCGATGACACGAAAGACTCAGATGCTCGGGGCGCTGCTCAGCGCAACGCTGGTGCTCGTCGGGCTTACTCAAACAACAGCCGCTTGCAGCCGAGGAGGCCACATGCATGATGCCGATAAGAACTTCGGGAAGCTCAATCCCCACGCCCCACCAGAGCTGTCGAAATTCGCCTTCTTGATCGGCAATTTTCACTGCGAAGCAAGAATCAAGTCGGCGGATGGGCAGTGGCAGAAATTTGCTGCAACCTGGGAAGGACGATACGTCTTAGACGGCTATGCCATCGCAGACGAATACCGGATGACCGGGTCCTCGGGAGACTTGCTTGTGCTCGGACTCAATTTCCGCGCCTATGACGCTGCCCGGAAGACGTGGCAGATCAAATGGCTGAACGGGTTGACCGGGACGTGGCTGGATCTTGGTCCGGAGGAACTCGGTGGCGTCAAAGTGGACGGGCAATCCATCATCTATTCCTTCAAAGAAACTGTTGCCGGCCACGCCTTCACGCGGGCGACTTACACGAACATCTCCAAAGACCGCTTCACGTGGCGAGGCGAGAAGTCCGAAGACCGGAAGACCTGGAGCGAATTCATGGTCATTGAGGCGTATCGCAGCAAGCAGTAGGTGTGTGTCGTTTTTGTGTTCGCCTCACACAACGATGCCATCGACGATCTGCACGTCAGAAATGAAACCCATTTCAAGATAACGACGAATTTTTCGATGCTCCGACACGACTCTCGCCCTGAACTCTGGGTCCTTCCACCACTGATCTGCAGAACAGGAAAAATAGTTGACGCCATGGCAGCAGATTCTTCGTATCTCTGGCCACTGTTTTCGAACGGTCATGATATAGCGGCGCTTGGAACTGATTTTGCCGATGAGGAGCAGGTGCTCGATGCTTCGATCTTTGAATTTTGCGCGGGCAAAAGCAACGTTTTGGCCCGTGTTCATGGCCTTGTCCTCGAGCAGAACGGCATGTTCGGGGATTCCGCCAGCAAGGAGGGCTTGGCCAAGAACTGAAGCTTCCGAATGTTTATCGTGCCCGGTTGCACCACCCGAAATGATCACCTGGGTGAAATAGCCTTGCCGGTACAGGGATAGGATCTCATCCGCGAACTGAGATACTCCATGCCTGGTTCCGAATACGAGAGCAAATTTCGCGGGGAAAAGGGAAACATGCGGCGCCACGTAAGCGATTATCCGCTGTCTCTTCTCATACCGGCCCATGGATGGAAAAGGTAGCACGCCTACCTATTTGCGGCGAAGCTCAGGAGAGTCATTTGCTCCCTGCGGTTCTGGAAAGCATATGGTATTGATTTCTGTTAACTTTTTTTATTGTACAAACAGCAGGCACATAGTTGTTCTCGGGAAGTATCGAGGATAGAGCATGACTCGCGCGTCGGTTTTACCCGCTCAGGATTTCCGCAAGGCAATGCTCGAAACCTATGCGGTCAACGATCGCATGAACCAGCTCATCCTCGAGCGCCTCGATCCCCACGCCTGGCGGGCAAAAACTGCTGGCCGGAACGCGCGGACGATCGCGGCAATTTTCGCTCACATGCACAACGTGCGGCGGAAGTGGTTACGGCTTTCCGCTCCAGATCTTAAGCTGCCTGCGGAACTTGATCGCAACCGTTGCACGCCCAAGCAGACGCGCGCGGCGCTCGCCCAAAGCGCCCGGTTATGCTCGCAAATGCTTGCAGAGGCTTTGAGCCACCCGGAACATAAATTTCTTCGGGATGGCTGGGCTCGGTCGTGGCCGGGCGGAGCCGCGATGTTTGCCTACATGATTGTGCATGATGCCCATCATCGCGGTCAGATCTGCATGCTGGCGCACCAGCTCGGTTTTCCGATCAAGGCCAGCTACGAGATGTGGAATTGGGAAAAGCTCTGGAAGCAATGCGGATTCGGGCGCCTGGGCTGATTAGCCGCGAGGGGCTTCGCTAAAACTTTCGGGTTGTTAAGCGGATCATCAATGTCACACACCGACGGGGTACTTTTTGATATCGATATTCTTCGAGAATTCAGCACACGTGTGTTCCTCCACTTCGGGTGCTCCAAAGAAGATGCCGAGCAAGCTGCGGATGTGCTCGCCAGCGCAGACTTACGCGGTATTGATTCACATGGGGTGGCTCGGCTACACAGCTACTTCGAACTTCTTAGCAAGGGAGATATCAATCCCAGACCACAAATTACAACTGTTCGTTCCACCATGAGCACAGCAACCGTCGATGGTGACAACGGTCTTGGTCTGATTGTCGGTCCGACCGCCAACCGTCTGGCTATGGAGATGGCCGAGAAATCTGGCTCGGGCTGGGTCAGCGTTCGCAACTCGAATCACTTTGGCATCGCTGGTTATTACGTGCTGAAGGGGTTAGAGCGGGACCTGATCAGTTGGGCAATGACCAATTCGACCAAACTGGTCGCACCTTTATGGGGAGCGGAGCGCATGCTCGGCACGAATCCTATTGCGATCGGTTTTCCTGGAAAACAGGAGCCGCCAATCGTGATTGATATGGCGACTAGTGCCGCCGCGTATGGAAGAGTAGAAATGGCGCGACGCAGCGGCAATCCCATTCCGTCGGGCTGGGCCATCGATAGCACAGGCACTGTTACGATAGAGCCTGGGGACATGATTGCCGGTGGGGCGCTCCTGCCGCTCGGTTCTGATCGCGAACACGGGGGACATAAGGGCTACTGCCTGGCGATAATGGTCGATATTTTGAGTTGTGTGCTAAGTGGCGCGAATTGGGGCCCATTTGCACCGCCGTTTACACTCCGTCAGGAAATCGAGAAGCCGACCCGCAGTGTCGGCAAGGGCATTGGCCATTTCTTCGGCGCGATGCGAATCGACGGCTTTGTTGAGCCTGAAACCTTCAAAGCGCAGGTGGATGACTACATTCGCGTGTTCCGCGGGACCAAGCCGGCGCCCGGAACAAATGGGCCGCTCATTCCAGGAGATCCTGAGCGAAAAGCCGAGCAACTTCGGCGAGAAAAGGGCGTTCCGCTGATTCCGGCGGTCATCGAAGAACTGCGCGACGTTTCCGCTAAGACGGGGGTACCGTTCGAGTGACGCGCAGGAAAAATTGCAGCTACGAAAGGTGTTGAGCGGGCGTCTGAGCCCGCTGCCGAAGTCCGGAGCGAAGCCGAGGGAGGCTGAATGGCGAACAGGAGTTGCAGGGGTGTGTTACTGATGATCAGCAATTCATGCTGAAAAAATCGGGGCACGTAGGAGGATTAGTATGTCGGACGAGCAAGGGACGCTACTGAGAATCGTCAGCAAACTTGAAGAGGCCTGGAACAACGGTGACAGCGTTGCCTGGACCAGTCAGTTTGCCGGCGATGCCGACTTCATTCACGTGCTCGGCGGCTTCTTTCACGGCAGCGGCGCCATCGAGCACGGCCACCGCACGATTTTTGACACCATTTACAAAGGCAGCCACAACCGATATCACGTCGAGAAGGTGCGTTTTGTGCGACCCGACGTGGCGGTAGTATTTATCCGCGCCAGTCTGACATGGTACCTGAATGGCAAAGAACAACACATTCAGGCAAGGCCGACGTTGACAGTGGAGAAAAACCCAAGCGGCGAATGGAAGATTGCCGTCTTCCAGAACACATTGATTACGCCAGAGGCGGTGCCCACGCTCGCCGATACTTTGGCCCAAGCGCATCCCATCCAGGGGGATACTGCAGTCAGGTGATTCCAGCGTCTTTCGAAAGATGATCTTTAAAGAACAGGATAGGCCCGAATGGACTCGAACTTGAGCCGCTTTGCGGGCGTGAGCGCAGCGTGAGCCCGCAGGCGAAATCCCGAGCGAAGGCGAGGGACCGCAAATGTAATGGTAGGCCCGAATGGACTCGAACCATCGACCTCTTCCGTGTCAAGGAAGCGCTCTAACCAGACTGAGCTACGGGCCTACAGGCGAATGGCTGTATACCAATTCTAACGGGCGGCAGGCGCCTACGGCAATGTTTGGGTTTCCGCCCGGGTTGTCAATAGATGATGCGACAATCCGTATTTTGGGAAATTAATCAGAGCTCCCATTGTCGAGTGTAGGGGCGACGCTCGGAGTTGCAAACTCACCCTCCTCACAGCGACAATCGTTGCGTGGTCACGAAAACGAAACCTGCCAAAAGGAAGTCGCGCAACAGTGTTCGCGGCATTGCAGCTTCCCGAGTCACGAGCTTTCAGGCGGGCGCGATCGTGCTGGTCACGTTGAACAATCCTCGCGAGAAATTCTGGGGCATGATGCTGGGGCTGGACGCGGCCGGAGTCAGCTTGCGCGGAATCGAACTGTCCTCGTTTGAAGATGCAACTAATGCTGTAATTGCCGGAGAACCCATTTCTTCCGTCGCTCTCTTTTTTCCCATGCACCGCGTCGAGCGGATCGAACTTGATCTGCCGGAGGGTAACATTCCATCCATGTCGCAACGGTTTGCCTCGCGCACCGGCC
>DASSIO010000267.1:0-3502 GCA_035691825.1 Terriglobales bacterium
CGGTGGCGTCGCCACCACGGCCCACAACGAGGGAGGGCCGAAGGATGGTCCACGCCGGACTCGTATCATGCAGATGCGCCAGCGCGATGTCCTCGGCCCGCCTTTTGCCCAGGGAATACGCGCCTCTGACCTCCGCGTTTGTCTCCAGCGGGCTATCCTCGCGGATAGTCTGGCGGTTCTTCATGGCAGCCATATCGTGAACTGACATGGAGCTCATGTAGATGACGTGCTCTACGCGTTGCAGGAGGGCTGCCCGCGAGACGTTCTGTGTGCCCTGCACCGAACTGTCCACTACGAATCTGTCGGAGCCGCGCAGCCCGGCAGCCAGGTGGACGATAAGGTCCACCCCCGCCGCCGCGGCATTTATGTCTTCAAAAGATCGAACGTCACCCAAGAAAACTTCCACGCCCAGCCGTTTAAGTGCCTCCACTGAACTTGTGGGCCGAACCAGCGCGCGCACGTAATAGCCGTTCTGCACCAGCGCCGTTACTACGGCCTTGCCGATGTATCCGGCGGCGCCGGTTACCAGAACTCTTCGCTTGTGGCGAAGATCCGTTTGTGCGGAGGGCGAACAAACACCCCCAGTAGCCACCTGGGGCGCATTCGCAAAAATTGTCTCTTCCGCCATACTTACGGCGGTGGCTAACTCACGACGGATGGGAGGGAGGTCGGAATTGCGGACGCTGGCGTAGAAAGCGGGAAGCAGGCTCCTAAGCCCGGCGTAGGGCACCACTTTGCCGCGCAGGTAATTCGCGATATTGGTCAGGGCGGTAGTGGAAAGGCGCCAGGAATCGGTGAAATTAGAAGTGGCCAGCGCAATGCGTCGCGGAAGCGGGCTCTGGCCCCGCACAAGAACGGTTTGCGTGTCGAAGTTGGCCTCGGCCGAGCCTTGCTCGCAGAGTACGCGCACACCAAGAGACGAGGGCTTGATCCCGCAGGAAAGCAGAACCGTAGCCGTGCATTGGGTTCCGTCTATCTGAACGGTCAGATGATCAGGAAGTCCCTGCGGCAGAATGCCGCCGGCTCTGCTGGTCACCTGGATCTGACTCGGCCAACCGGCGAAGTACAGGGCAAGATAAAGCGGGTGCGCCGCGTAATCGCGCAGCATGCCTCCCGGCAGCAGATGGCTCCAATGCAGGCCAATAGCTTCCCGCAAATCCGGCGTCTCTTCCTCGAGATTGATGCAGAGCCGGCTTTCAACATGCACCGGCTTGCCCAGTTTTCCTGATTCCACTGCGGCCAGCAATTCCCGCATGCGAGGGTGGAAGAGATGAATGAAGTCAGGGCACAGCAACACGCCGGCGGCCGCAGCCCGTTCGTAGAGATCGGTGACCTCGGCGGCGCTGAAGGCCATGGGTTTTTCCAGGAACACGTGTACACCACGGTCAAGGGCAGCCCGGGCACAATGGTAGTGGTACGCCGGTGGGGTTACCACGTGCAGCACATCCAAAGGAACGTCGTCCAGCAGGGAAGTAACCGAGTCCTTCACAAGCGGAATGTTGTACTCGGCGGCAAATGCTCGCGCCGCGCCCTGCGCAACATCGGCCACGCCCGCCAGCTTGGCGTCGCTCTGTTCCTTAATGAATTGGGCGTGATAGCGTGCGACCTTGCCGCAACCCGCGATCCCGATGCGCAGCGGCTGGATCTCAACCTTGCCGTTCTTATTGCCTGTCATTTGAGCCATGAAGATCCCGGCACAAGCGGCCGGTCCTGAAAGTGTCGTTTCGTCAAAGATTCTGTGGGGTGATCAGCTAAGACTATGCGCGACAGCATCGTCGCAGGATAAATTCGACAAGTCGGCGCGGCGATTTTCCACGGTCGCGCTTAATACTTCGGCAAACCTGCGCGCCATCTCCTCATGTGTGTACTGAGCAATCGCGCGCTTGTCAGGATTGTAGGAAACCGAACCTGTGCGCTTAAACTCGGTATAGGCTGCCAGCAGATATTCCTGCAGTTCCTGGGCGCTCTGAACGTGTTTACCGGCTTGGGTTTCGTCCAGCGTTTCGGTCAACACTCCGCGAGCACCACCCACCGCGAGAATAGGCCTGGCCGAGCCCAGGTATTCGAAAAGCTTTCCTGTGTGCTGGCCTGTTTCACGGAGGTCAGACCAGCCCAACAGCAGGAGGATCTGAGACTCAGCCTCGCGCTGCAAGGCCTCCGCTCGTGGGACCACGCCGCAAACGTTCACCGAGCCATGCAATCCATACTTTTCAACAAGTTGGAAAAGCCAGGCTTCGGCGGGGCCATAAAACCGCACTTCAACATCGTTCCGGTCCACCAACCCCTTAGCGATCAGCTCACGCAGGGCTTCGAACAAGAGCCGAGGATCACGCATGCCATCGTAAAGATATCCTGCGTGCGTAATTGAAAAGCGCTTGCTCAGGGGCGGGCGAGCGGTACTAAAGTCCGCCGGATCAAAACCGTTGGTGATGGTATACACCGGCTTTGTCGGGAACCTTTCCCGGAGCCGAAGCGCCCAAGGCTCCGACACGGTGACGAGAGCATCCGCCTTTCTTAAGGTCTTTCGTTCCAGCCGGGCATAAAAGGGCTGCATGATCTGGCGCACGCCCCAGTGACGCTGTTGGCCCCAGAGGTCTCGGAAATCCGCAATCCAAGGACAGTTCAGAACCTGGCGCGCATACGCACCTATAATGTGGCTGGGCGCGGGGGGGTAAGTACTAAGTATGGCATCGAACCTAAGTTCCCGGCCTACCCGCGACAGAGTTTCCTTCGCAAACCGAATCCAACCCTTGGTCTCATCGGGATAAGCAATCACCCATTTGGCAGCTTCCAAAAGCGTGGTGTGGAGCCGGCGGGACGATGGGTTGGCCGATTGTGACAGCCTCAATTGGTCGTGAACGGTGCTTTTTGGATCCAGCCCGATTCTAGCCTTCCACTTATCGAGGACATTGCTGTACCCAGTTTCAATAATTCTCGTGGACGGTCGAGGGCCCGGCGGCAATTCGGGCGTAAGTACCGTCACCTCCCATCCAAACCGAGGAAGGTACTTCATGATGCCGGTGGGCCGTATTGATCCCGCATCGATGCGGGGCGGACAACCGTAAGCAATGAGAAGAAGCTGAGGCATGAAAGGAGATCCTGAAGGCCAAAGAGTTTATGTGGCTACTCCCTACTAAATGGCCCTCCAAGGCTGGTAGCGTGCAGAGAATTCTCCCGGATCCGCTTCCGACGCGCTCACAGGTTCTCTGGATGCGGCGGATTCTCGTCCCAGCCGGACCGCCATAGCCAGCAACAGCCAGCTCACCCAGAAGGGCTTTCTCCACAAGATGTCTCCGAAGAAAGCGTCGGCCAACACTGCCCAGCAAGCAGCTTCCAGACCCACGGTGACGAGCGGCAGAGCACCCCCGAGAGCCGATCGAAGTTTTGTTACGGCACGAAATTCACTGACCATAGCGGCCGACATCAATACCAAACCCACAATTCCGAGCTCAACAGTAACATTGAGATACATGTTATGAGAACCGCGATTGAAGCCGGTAAA
>DASSIO010000268.1:0-3133 GCA_035691825.1 Terriglobales bacterium
TGATATTGCCAGGCTTCAGGTCGCGGTGGATTACTCCGCTGGCGTGGGCCTTATCCAGTGCATCCGCGAGTTGGGTACCGAACTTAAGCACCTGCTCGACAGGAACGGGCCCTCGTTTCAGACGATCTGCCAACGTTTCCCCCTCGATGTATTCCATAACGAGGAAGTCAAGCCCATCTTGGCTGCCGATGTCGTGGAGCACACAAATATGCGGGTGACTCAAGCTGGAGACAATCTTGGCTTCGCGTTGAAACCGTTGCTTACGAACCGGGTCGGAAGAAAAATCAGTCGGAAGAATCTTGATGGCGACGGTGCGTTCCAGACGATTGTCTCGCGCACGATACACTTCACCCATTCCGCCCGCGCCCAGGGAGGCAACGATCTCGTAGGGACCTAGTTTTGTGCCATTCTGTAATGCCACAACAGCGGGGATTATAGTCCTCTAATAAATAACCATCAAAAGATCATGACTCTTCCTAAGCTATCGAACCCATCGGGCCGCCTTGATGCGATCGCCCAGGTAACCCCTCATTGCTGGCTCCAATGTTTTTATTCCAGTCCTTACTTGCCGGATGACGCAGGTTTACTCCTGGATTAGTCCTGAATTATCAGCCCTTGGTAGCAACTGTGGTTAAGCAGTTAGACGGATATTCCAGGGAAGGCTTCCGATTGGGAAAACGTGAGGACAGAGGGAATACACAGCGGTTTTGGAGGACTAAGCTGCGTTACAGAAACGAGATATGTCTCGTCTGTTCCCGGCTTTCCCAAAGCAAATGCGCGAAAAGATGGGGCACCCGGCAACACGCTAAGGTGTACCTAGCGGTGAGCAGGTTGGGGCCGGTTAATTTGCCGTATGCGCAACTCATCCACCTTATCCTGCACAATCTTGTACTGCGCGGGAGCATCGCGCAGCGCCTCGCGACGATTCGACTCCGTAGCCCACACGTTGAAGATCGCGACCTGGATGGTGTTGTCGATAAATGCCTGAAACTCCCGCTCCACCTGGGTCACCACCATGCTGGGCGTGCCGTATGTATAGGGCTCGCCGCGCACCAGATAACGCGCCACGGTAGGATCAGAATTCAAACGTGGCACGAGCCAGCTGTTGACGATGTCAACCTCATCCACCACATGCAACAGTTCGTGCTCATAAATGCGAGCGAAGATCTGCACCGAAAGATCGTCATCAGGATCATAGTCAACACTCTTCAGCAGATTAATGCTCAGCACAAGATCGAGGAACACGTCACCGCCTGTGAACTGATACTGGAAGGGACCACGATTGGGATCCTTCGTATTGGAAAAGGAACTCCTGCGCCATTGGGCGGAGGGATTAGCGAAACGGACTTTCAGATCAGCGGTCACGAGACCGTTCGTCATCGTCAGGGTGCCTGAGGGTAACGTTTTGTCCTCTTTTGCCAATTGCATCATTTTAGTGACGTCGACAAAATTCGGGTCGCGGACATAGAAAGAACTCAACCCTGGCGGCACTTTGACCTTAAAAAGTTGCGCGGGCAAGAGAAGATCATTGCTCGGCCATAGAATGTTGGGGCGAAATGTCACGCTCATGGGTTGGCCTCCCGAGGTCGCGATCAACTACCGAGTCGGGAGTATACACCCAGGCGAATCAACACGAAGATGCCTGGGTCTGCCGGGTGCCCCATCGTTTCGGGCCTTGCGGAAGGAATGTGTGGGACGGACGGGACCTTTACCGGTCTTTCGGAGACTACGCCGCGCCGAAGAACGGGCTGCGTCCTTCTGTGTTCCAGATTGTCAGTCGGGTTCGAGCCCGACTGGTAGAATTGCCTCCTTCGGAGGTTGCATTATGAAGGATCTTTACGAAATTCTGCGAGAGAAGGAAATGGCGATCGAACGCGTCCGGAAGGAGATTGCCGCCCTCAAGTTTGTCGTTCCACTACTTGGGGACGAAGGCGACACCAGGCGAACTAGCGAGCCTCCTTCGTCCTGGCGTAAAGACGCTTAAAAGACAATAGCGAAAAGCCCTCGTGAAATCTGCAACTGGGCGGGCACTCTACGCGCGGGTGCCCCATCCATTTCGGCGTTTACAGAGGACTTGTTAGTGGTCCGGGGCGTATAAACTGCCGGATCCGACTTTTCCACACCCAGACCTCCCCCTTTCTGACGAACGAACCTGAACCTTGCAACAGGCCGGGCACAATCAGGATCGTGCGTATTCGCATTGCAAACCATTCGATGGTCGCGTCGCTCTACGGACTTTGCCGGCACCTTCGTCAACGCGAAACAAGCGTTCTTGAAGTCGGAGACTCTGCCGATATCCAGGGTCACGGAGGCATCGTCGATTCTCAGGCCGACATTGAAAATCTTATAGCCAGAACACGGAGCTGCATCAGGGCGACATCGGTGCTAGTTCAGCCTCGTGGATCGTGCCGCTGGAGCGTCAGATTTTCTATTACGGCGGGCGAAGTAGAAGAGGAAATATAAAGGATAGGTTCCAGACTTTGTGACCAGCTCCCTCAATCCGGACTACGCTGCATGTTGAAACTCTTTGATAATGTCCCCTCGATAACTCAATAGAAATGTCCCCTTAAACTGAGGCCTCCAGCCAGAACAGGAGGTCGGTTGAAGAGGACAGCGATGAGCCGTCGCGAGCTGGAACGGGTAGAGGCGATGGGGCGAGTGGCGAGCGGGGATTTGCGGCTCGGTCATGTGGCTGAGATGCTGGGGTTGAGTTATCGGCAGACGAAGCGGTTGTGGCGGCGGTATCGAGAGCAAGGCGGGGAAGGGCTGAAGCACGGCAACGCGGGGCGGGAGTCGAATCGGGGCAAGCCGGGAAGACTGCGGCGGCGGGTGCTGAGTTTGATTCGCAAGAAGTATTCCGGATCCGAGGCGGAACGCTTCGGGCCAACGCTGGCGGCGGAACATTTGGGGGAAGAAGACGGGATCGTGCTGGATCACGAAACCTTGCGCCGCTGGATGCTGGAGGAAGGGCTGTGGAGCCGGCGACGGAGGCGCAAGAAACACCGTCAGCGCCGCGAGCGCAAGGCGCATTTTGGGGAACTGGTGCAGTTGGACGGAAGTTTTGAAGACTGGCTGGAAGCTCGAGGGCCGCGCGGCTGCCTGATGAACATGGTCGACGACGCGACCAGCACCG
>DASSIO010000269.1:0-9644 GCA_035691825.1 Terriglobales bacterium
GTAATTTGCCTCCATCCGAACAAGCTGGGCAGCAGCCAATTCCACAAGAGCTTCACGACTTCACCACCAATCATGATGAAGACCGCAATCCCCAAGATCGCCAGTGGAGCTATAAAAAACCATCGTTTCCTCATATTCTCCGCCTCAAGTTTTCTATTTCGCTAAACTCGTCGTGAATGTTCTGCAGCCGCTCCCGTAGATGGAGCACCGCATAGCGTTTGCGTGAAAGCAGCGTGTTGATACCTATCCCGCTCTCTTCTGCCAGCTCTTTGAAGCTGCGTCCGTCCAGCTCGTGAGCGACAAAGACTTCGCGCTGCTCCTCCGGCAATTCCTCCAGCGCCAATTCAAGCTCATCCAGGAGCAAATTGCGGAAGTAGACCGCCTCCGGTCCCGCCTCGGGCGATGGCAGCAGATCTTCGACATTCAGTTGCACGCCCTCTTCGTCCTCGCTCGCAAGATCGCTGAAGCTTTCTGTTTTTCGCCTCCGGAACAGGTCCGTGATGCGATTGCGCGCCACCCGAAACAGCCAGCCGGTCACATGCTCGATGGGCATCAGCATACGGTTGGCTTCCACCAGTTCGTAGAAGACCTCTTGCACGATGTCCTCGGCATCACTGGGATCCGGCACCCGCCTGCGGATGAAATTGCGCAGCCGGGACCTTTGTTCCGCAACGACCTCGGAAAGCTGACGATCCCGCTCACTCATGACGAGGCTGCTCGACCACTCTGTCATCCACTCCTGTAGACGAATGATCAGCCGAAATATTGTAGGGATTTGAGGCTAAAAAGCAGCGACTGTGTGGAGACGGGCGTCCTCGCCCGCCTCACAAATCTGCGTGTGGGGACGGGCGTCCTCGCCCGTCCGGCGGAGCGAAGCTCCGCTCATGACTTGGTTCGCTTATCGAGGGCCGGCCCCCTCTCGCGCGCGAACCGCGCCCGCGCGCGGAGCAGAGTTAAGAAACCTATTGTTCCGAACCCGTCAACGCTCCCTTTGCCAGATCGGTCTTGAGCTGGAATTTCTGGTTGGCAATTAAAGTGACTTGCGTTTCAAACGCCTGGTACCCGGGCAAGCTGATCTTGATGGTGTGTTTTCCCGGCGCAATCAGAAGCGCTTTGCCGACGCCCTTGAACTCGCCCACATGCCCCACAAATACGCCGTCGACAAATACTGCGGCGCGATCCGGAGTGACAGCCAACTTGACTTCTGCCGTCACCGTAGGCATCCGCACGCGCGTATCTTTCTGCAGCGACACACGTACAATTTGCTTTTCTCCGGGTTGCAGCGTGATTCTCTGGACCCAATCGAGATAGCCACCCTGGCGCACCGTGACCTGGTGATCTCCTGGCAGTAGCAGGATCTTCTTGGAACCCTTCAGTTCCTGCACGTAGCCGAGATACTGCCCATCCACCCATACGCCGGCCGTCTTCTCCGCATCTCCCAAACCCTCGAGCTGCAACTCGCCCAGGATTTGGTTCTGCGCCCGCAGCGAACGGGCGAAAAAGATGCCGGATGTCAACAACAGTGCCAACAGAAACCATGAACACAGATTTTTCATAGCGGGATGCACACATACTACCCCCAAACGCTGGCCGCGTCGACGGCCCCGCGCAGCCCCTCCATGATGTAAAAGCTATCGCCGGCGGAGATGTTTCAGATCACCTTTTACTCGACGGGGTGAAGCGCAGGGAAACAGGGAATCCAAGCAAGCTTATGCTCCGGGTGTAATCGGCGGCAATATACACGGTTGAAGTTTCTCCTGTCCCCGTGCGATGTACGATTATGTTCTTCGGCTCCAGCTCAATCCCATAGCGCTGGGCCCTGCTTACAACAAGGCTGGACAAGTCTCCCTCCGAAAGGGGATTCGTGAGCCCGATGTGGCTACTCAGTTGCGACGCGAAGTCCTGCATGTCGTCTTGTAATTCAAGGTTGGCCACAACGCAGGAACCAACCTGCCAAGCAACACTGATCACGAAGGCCGCCAGGAGTAGCACGAGAATCAGTCTTGTTTTATTCATAGCGTCGTTTCCCATCAGCCGCACCATGTTGTCATAGGCGAAGCCGTAGGTGGGTCGCGTTCGTCGTCTGCTTGATCTTGCCCAGCAGATCGTAGACATAGTCTACCGAGGTTGAGTTAGGATAGGTCTTCATGCATCAGCCGATTCAGCGCGTCGTAGACGAAAAACGTCTCCACGCTCTCCCATCAACATACGCGTGTATTTCTGGAATAGCTTTGTGGAATCCCCTCCCTTGCGCAAAGAACGCGCAAGGGAGGGGCACCCGCGTCTGTGGTTAGGCTAGGGTGGGCCGGCCCCGCGGTTTATGGATCTGATCTGATCTACATCAAGGAGCAATCGGCACCACGGCGCGGAACGCCTCAATGTTGTTGGGAGCGGGTAGGTTCGGATCCCAAGTGGTGCCGACTATCACGGCGCCATTGTTCGACACGCCCAGAGCCAAGTCAATGAACCAGGTGCCAGGCGGACAAGGTATTTGATGGCAGAATTGCACTTTGTCCACGCCCAGCAGGTTTTCAAGCACTTTACTGAGCTGCTCCATCCCAGTCGCGCTCGACCAGCGAAACGCTGAGAACTGGGAGATTCCGCTGACGAATGGAAGTCCAGCGCCGCCCACAACGATACCGCCGTCCGCCGAAGTTCCGTGTGACTCGCTCATGTTCCCGCCCAGCGTACCCAGGCTCAGGATTTGAGTCGGCGACCAACGCGTAGCCAGTAAGTTCCCTAGGTCGTCCATGCTGGTTCCAACGACGATGCTGCCATCGTCCGAGCAATCTTCGGCGTAGCTAATGTTATTTGTGCCCACTCCCCCGAGATTCTGCATTTTCGGTTTTTGCCAGCGAAACGCTGTCTGTATGCCACTGCTGTTCACGGTCGAGCCGACCACCGCGGTGCCAAGCCCGCATACTCCCTCGCCTTTACTGTCCGTCCCCGTCTTCGTCCGGTCGTGTCCCTTTCTCAAGAAGCCGAGATCGGTCACACTCTTCCCGTTCCATCGAAATGCATGCCAACTTCCCTCTGCATCCACGAAAAAAGCGCCGACGATGATGCTGCCATCGTTCGAGATGCCCGAAGCATAGGCGTCCGTGCCCGGCACTTTGGAGAGCTCTCGCATTCCGCCTGCCGCGGTCCATAGGTACGGTCGTTGGTATCCGCTGACCCCCCTTGAGTAGCCGACGACCTTGGAGCCGTCGTCCGACACCGCATAGGCTTCCGCCTCCTGGGCGGAGGGATTCAGAGTCCCGAGGTCCTGAAAGCTGGTCTCTTCTGTCCAACGGTATGCGTGAGTTTGAAAAGAGACGCCGTCGGCGCTCGGCATCACGAAGGTCCCTACAACCGTGCCGTCCGATGACACACCCCAGGCACGACTAAACACACTGCCGCTGCCTTTCGGTCCCTGACCGATCGGCTGAAAGTTCGCAGTAGTCAACAGCGAGGTAGAGGACGCCGATCCGTCATTTACTTGGCTAAGGCTGCTCGTGGCCAGCAGTAATAACACTGCCGCGATCAGTGGGGTCAAAATGAAGCTTCGTAGGCTTGGCGTCATGAGCCACCCTATCCCGGTCCTTGTTTTCATTGCTTCGTCTCCTGTGTTGGGGTCTACGTCGGTCTGCGTTGAGGTGGGTTGTGCGAAATTCTCTGCGCTCACGAACAATAACGCTGTGAGCGGGATCACCCACTTTTGTGACATCCTTCCCCATTTCGCTTCAGACCGGCCATCTGAAGCGCCACCCTCACACCGAAACACACTTGAGGCTCCATTCCCGTTGATTCCCATCTTCGGCTGCGCTACCCTTGAGGCGCTCTCGCGATACCTCCCGCCTTCTCTTCCTCACCCAAAACACGGACGTTTGCTGCATTGTGTGTGCAATACCATAGGGTTCGGACGAGATACCCACAACATATTGTGTTTTCTATCTTGACCCGCGCCCGATTTCGCCAGTACAGTAGCTGCAATCGGTGTTCTGCCTCCGGATGCAGGCAGGCATTTGTCCGCAGCGAGCAGGGGTAGGCATCTAACTGGTAACGGCCGGTACGGCATCTACCCCTCTGGCGACACAGAGCAGCGCGCCCCAGCCAGCGCAAGAATCGGTGCCTCGCCTACATTGGCAGGCACTGGAGGAGTGGAAGTTGCTCAAACTGAAAAGGCTGCAAATCCTGGGTTTCAAATCTTTCTGCGACCGCACCGAACTCAAATTTCACGGCGAAGGCATTGCCGCCATCATCGGGCCAAACGGTTGCGGAAAGTCCAACATCGCCGACGCCATCTCCTGGGTCCTGGGAGAACAATCGGCCAAAACCCTGCGGGGTTCCCGCATGGAAGACGTGATCTTCGCCGGTACGCGCGACCGCAAGCCCACCGGCATGGCCGAGGTTTCTCTCACCCTAGTCGATCCCGAGGTCTACACCGGAGCTGACGCGAACGAACCCACCGAGATCGACGTTCAGGATGAGATGCCCGCCGGCGATGATTGGGACGAGGCTGACCTGCGCGCCAGGGCCGCTGCCGAAACCGAAATGGCCGTCGAAGAGGCGCAGCCGGGAAAAACCGAAGAGGTAGAAGCAGGGCCTCCTCCAAGCTCGGAAGCTGCGGTGCCAGCCGAGAGTGCCGGACCGCAGGTAGTTCTGAAGATCCGCCGCCGTAAATTCAACCAGCAACAATTTCGTGCGGGCGAAATCGTGGTCACCCGCCGCCTGTTTCGCAGCGGCGACAGCGAATATCTGCTCAACGGCAAACTCTGTCGCCTGCGCGACATTCAAGAGCTCTTCATGGGTACGGGCCTGGGACCCGAGTCCTACGCGCTCATTGAGCAGGGCCGCATCGGACAAATTCTGAGCAGCCGCCCCACCGACCGCCGCGCCATCATCGAGGAAGCCGCCGGCGTCACCAAGTTCAAGACCAAGAAGCGTCTTGCCGAAGCTCGCCTGGAGGAGGCCCGCCTCAACCTCTCGCGCATCAACGACATTTTCGAAGAAGTCACCCGGCAGATGAACTCTCTGAAGCGCCAGGCCTCCAAGGCCGAGCGCTATGCCCGGCTGCGCGATGAGATGCGTGCCAAGCTGCGAATCGTATTGGCCAGCAAATTCGCTCAACTCGACGAGGAGGCGGCCAGTGTCGATGCCCAGCTCAACGCCGTCTCCGACGAAATGCGCGTCCAGACGGAAACCGTCCAGGAACTGGAAGCGGAGCATACCGAGCGCACTCAGCGTGGTTACGCCATAGACGGCGAGTTGCGTGACAATCGCCAACGGATTTCTGCAGTAGCCCTGGAAATTGACCGTAGTCACGCGCGGAGCCAGCACAACGAGGAGCGCTGCCGCGAGCTTATTGCTCGGTCCGCTAATTCTGAGGCGGAACTGAATCAGGTCACGCAAAAACTTGCCAGCCTGCAAACTGAGCTTGAGGCGAATCGCCAGGTGCTGGAATCGGCGGCTGCCGAGCTGGAAGCGGCTCGCCAACAAAAATCGATTTCGCAAGAGGCAGTGGCCACGGCCGCTGCCGATCTCGACGAACTCGAGCGGCAGCAGGAGCAGGCCCGCGTCGGCATCATGGAGGTTGTTGCCTCCGCCTCCAGTCTGCGAAACCAGCTAACGCAGGCCGAAGAGCGCGTGGCCGCAATGCAGCGCGAAACCAGCCGCCTCGAAGCGGAAATCTCCAGCACGCAATCGCAGGTCGAAGCGTTTGGCGGCCAGCGTGGACAGCTTGCGCTGGAGTTTGAGTCTGTCTCGCAACGAGTTGCCGGCTTGACAGAAGAGATTGCGCAGCTTCGCCAGAACATCGATTTCAAGCGCAAGGAAGAAACCGAATCCAAGCGTCTTTTGGACACGCTCCGTGCCGAATACGCGACTGCCCTCGGCAAAAAAGGATCGCTCGAGGCCGTGATCGCCGAGCATGGTTACTCGACCGAATCGGTGCGCCGCCTCTTCCAGTCGGGCGGCATGCAAGGAGGACTTGCTCCCGCGGGCATCCTGGCAGATTTCCTCGAAGTCGAGACTCGCTACGAAGGCGTAGTCGAAGACTTTCTACGCGACGAGCTGAATTACGTGGTGGTGAAGTCGTGGGATGCTGCCGACGAAGGCTTGCGCCTGCTGCGTTCCGATGTCGACGGCCGCGCCACATTTCTGGTTCATCCTAACGATGCCCAGGCAAAGTTCTCTTTTGTGGTGGACGAAAACACGCGCCCGGCGCCTCCTAGCCACCCCATTGTTCCTCTGAAGAACTGCATCCGCGTGCTGAATGGATTTGGCAAGTCGCTGGAAGTCGTGTTGCCGAAGCTGCGCGACGGCTACATCGTCCCTGATTCCGGACTCGGACGCGAACTTGCTCTCGAAAATCCCGACGCGTTCTTTCTCTCGGCACAATCGGGTGAGTGTTTCCACAACGTAACGGTTACGGGGGGAAAACAGCGTGCCGAAGGCCCGTTGTCGATGAAGCGTGAGTTGCGCGACGTAACGCGCATTCTGGCCGAGTTGGAACAGGCATTGCGGGCCGAGGAGCATCGCGTCATGGTGCTGGGCCGGGAAATCAGCCAGCTCACTTCCCTGCTTCAGCGCTTAGAGAGTGAGCAGCGGGAAGCCGAAAAGCAGGCTATGACATCCGGCCACATGCTGCAGCAGCTCGACGCTGAAATGGCGCGGGTGGCTGAACGCATGCACGTTGCCGAACAGGAACTCCGTCGCCTGCGCTCCGACCGATCCGAGCAGGAACATGTAATCTCGGAACGGCAGGACGAAATTGCGGCTCTCGAACTCCGGCGGCTCGAGCTCGAGCAGCAAACAGCAGCGGGCCAGGCCGCGCTCGTTGCTTTGCGCGAACGCCGTAACACTGCCGCTCAAACCGCCTCGGAAGATATGGCGCAGGTCGCGACCCTTGAGGAGCGCCATCGCTCTGCACAATCGGTGCTGCAACGGATCGAATCGCTCGTCAGCGACACTGCGGCGCGCGAGCAGGCGCTTCGCGCTGAGCACCAGTCGTGGGCAGACGAAAAAGAGCAGCGCGAAACAGAGAATCTCCAACTCCAGGAGCAGATCACCAACCTCGAAGCCGAACGCAACGCCGCCGAGGTTCGTGAGGGACTGCTTCAGCTCGAATCAGAGCAGGTTCGCGCGCGGCTCACGGAGATCGACGAAGCGCTGCGCACTGCGCGCCAGTTGCTCGATCAGGCGCGCGACCGCCGTGGCGAGCTTTCCGCGGCCGCCGCCAAGCTTCAGTCCGATGCCAATTACATGGCCGAAACCTGTCTTAATGAACTCGGCGTGCAGCGCCACGAACTGATGTCCGATGCGGCACTGCCAAGGCTTCAGGGCGAATTTCTGACCCAGGAAGATGGGTTGTACCGTGAAATCAGGACCCGCCTGGAAAACATGGGGCCGGTCAACATGATGGCACTCGAGGAATACAAAGAAACCGCCGAGCGCCATCAATTTCTCGAAACCCAGCGGCAAGACCTGCTGCAATCGATCGAGAATACGGTTGCAACCATTAAGGAGATCGACACCGTCTCCCGAGAGAAATTCCAGGAAGCGTTCAACAAAATCAACGAGAATTTCCAGAAAACTTTCCAGAAGCTCTTTGGCGGCGGCCACGCGTTCATGCGTCTGACTGACGAAGAAAACAGCGCCGAAAGCGGCATCGATGTTGTCGCCTCGCCTCCCGGAAAGAAGCTGCAGAATGTGCTGCTGCTCTCGGGCGGCGAGAAAGCATTAACGGCGCTGTCGTTGCTGGTGGGAATCTTCCAGTATCAGCCCAGCCCGTTCTGCATTCTCGACGAAGTCGATGCCCCGCTGGACGAAGCCAATGTCGGCCGCTTCACCGAGTTGGTCCGCGAGATGAGCGTCCAAACTCAGTTCGTGCTGATCACGCACAGTAAGAAGACGATGAGCATCGCGCCGGTGATGTATGGTGTCACCATGCAGGAACCGGGTGTGTCGAAATTAGTGTCGGTGCGATTCGGAGCGACGGCTTAGATCAGAGCTGCGGTTTTGCTGGCCTTTTCCTCAGCTCTCCTCAGCTTTTCCACAAACAAGAATTGTGACCGGCTTCTTTTTACTTGATTTTAGCCGCGCAAATCCCGGTGACACTCTCTTGCACACTGCCCCGCCGCAGCTCACCTTTTGCTAAGTGATCTATGCCGTTGACAAAAATTTTGGGACGGCTAGAATACGCCTCGCCTCTTCACGATAAAATTTTCACATGACAACTGAGCTACTCGATCCCGTTCTGCTGCAGACCGATTTCCCCGAACTTGAACTCTACGCCAGCGGCAAAGTCCGTGACGTTTACCGCCTGGACAACGAACACCTTCTTTTCGTCGCGACTGACCGCATTTCCGCTTTCGACTATGTGCTGGCCACCGGTATCCCTCACAAGGGCCGGGTGCTGACCCAGATATCGCTTTTCTGGTTCGACTTTCTCAAGGATATTGTCGCCAACCATCTGGTCACGGCCGATGTCGACCAATTCCCCAGCACGGTCAAGAAATATGCCAATCAGCTGCGCGGCCGCTCCATGATGGTGGTGCGCGGCGACATGTTCCCCGTCGAGTGCGTCGTGCGCGGCTATCTTTCCGGCTCGGGCTGGAAGGAGTACAAGGCCTCGGGAAAAGTGTGCGGCATTCCGCTGCCGACGGGCTTGAAAGAGTCCGACAAGTTGCCGGAGCCGATCTTCACGCCGGCAACCAAAGCGACCACCGGGCACGACGAAAACATTTCCTTCGAAGAAATGTGCAAGATCGTCGATCCCGAGCAGGCGCGCCAGTTGCGCGACATCAGCCTGAAGCTCTACACGACTGCGGCTGATTACGCGCGCCAGCGTGGCATCATCATTGCCGATACCAAGTTTGAGTTCGGGCGCACCGCCGCCGGAATCACCCTGGCGGACGAGGTGCTCACTCCCGATTCCTCGCGCTTCTGGCCGGCTGACAAGTACGCTTCCGGCAAGACGCAGGAGTCTTACGACAAACAGTACGTGCGCGATTACCTGGAAGAAATTCGCTGGAACAAACAGCCTCCCGCTCCGTCGCTTCCCCCCGAGGTGGCCCGCCGGACCAGCGAAAAGTATGTGGAAGCCTATCGTCAACTCACCGGACGCGAGTTGAGGATCGAAGCTCCCAGAGTAGCTTGAGGCATTTTTCGTGTCGGGCGCAGATTGGATCATCATCGGGGCAGTCTTGTTGTCTGCTGTCTTGGCTGCCTCGCAGGGATTCTTCTACGAAGTAATTTCGCTGGCAGGGACGATCGTGGCTTTTCTGATCGCCTCCTGGGCTTATCGTGGGGTGGCGGAATGGATTGAGCCCCATGTCTCGTCGGAAATGGCGGCGCAGATCATCGCCTTTCTGGTGATCTTCGCCATCGTGGTTGTGCTGGCTGGGGTTCTGGCCAGGCTGGCGCGCTGGGCCTTGCGAAAAGCCGGGTTGCGCTGGATTGACAGGGTTTTGGGCGCGTTTTTCGGTGTGGTTCGCGGTTCTTTGATTGTGGCGGTTGTGCTCATGAGTGTGACGGCGTTTGAACCCGCTTCCAATTTGCTGACTGGTTCCCAGCTGGCCCCGTATTTTTTGATCGTCGGACGCGCAGCCATGTGGCTCGCCCCCTCCGAGCTGCGCATGCGTTTT
The DNA here is from genome assembly GCA_035691825.1 of Terriglobales bacterium. GTDB lineage: Bacteria > Acidobacteriota > Terriglobia > Terriglobales > Acidobacteriaceae > Gp1-AA122. The sequence goes on from DASSIO010000269.1 coordinate 9,627, forward strand.
TATGACGGTCTGGGAATG
>DASSIO010000270.1:0-16588 GCA_035691825.1 Terriglobales bacterium
TTCTCCAAAGGATAGTCCTTGACCGGACGGCCATCGACTAATACTGAACCCGGCGGTGCATCGTAAATGCGGGGAATCAAGCTCACGAGCGTGGTTTTTCCCGAACCGGTAGGTCCCACAATTGCGAGGCTGCTTCCCTCGCGAATTCGCAGAGTGACCCCATGCAGAACAGGGGTTCCGTTGTAAGCAAAGTCCAGATTGCGGAATTCGATCTCGCCCCGGATTTCCTCGGCGCGTTGCGCAAGCGCCGCTGCGCTGTCCCGGATTTCCGGTTGCTCCACCAGGATTTCATTGATCCGGCCCATGGATGCGGTGCCGCGTTGAAAGATATTGATTACCCACCCCAGCGCAATCACCGGCCAAGTCAACTGCACCATGTACGTGTTGAAGGCAACAAAATCTCCCAACTTGATGCGGCCCAGCAGCACTTCGCGGCCGCCCAGCCAAAGCACCAACACGACCGCGAATCCGAGCATGGTCTCCAGAGTCGGCCATAACATTCCCATCAGGCGAACCAGTTTCAGGCTGCGCGAGATATATTCCTGATTGGAACCTTCGAAGGCTGCGATTTCCGCCTCTTCTTGCACGTAGGCGCGGATGACGCGGGCTCCCGAGAAATTCTCCTGGGCGCGCGCTGATATGTCGGAGAACATTGCCTGGATGCGCTCGAAACGCTCATGGATCTGGCGCCCAAAATACTGAACCACAATGCTGACGATCGGAAGAGGCAAGAAAGCGTAAAGTGTCAGCCGAGCGCTGATCCCCAGCATGAAGAAGAGCGCCCCAGCGGTGAAGACGATCGTATTTGCCGTGTACATGATGGCCGGCCCCAGCAGCATGCGCACCGCGTTGAGGTCGTTGGTGGCGCGGGCCATAATGTCGCCGGTTCGCGTACGCTGGTAGTACGAATAGCTGAGGTTTTCGAGGTGCTGAAACAGGTCATTGCGCAGGTCGAATTCGATGTCACGCGAAATGCCAATTACGACCCAGCGCGTCAGGAACTGAAAGATGCCCTTGCCAACGGCAATTCCAATAATCAGCAGCGCAAAGGTAGCCAGCTTTTCCCGTGTGACCCCTAGCTTTAGATCGTCCACGGCGCGGCCGATGACCTTGGGGAGCAGGACCCAGATTCCGTTGTTGAGGAAGACACAAACTGTCCCCAGGACAAAGCCCCAGCGATACTTCTTCAGATAGGGAAGCAGCGGGCGGAGATTCTTGGGCACCATGTGGCTGTAGATGCGATTCTAGCAGCCCAGGCTTCAGTTTCTATCGACTGTGTGAGCCTTACCTGCTGCTTAATTTGGGGGGTCTGCGGAATCTAGGTTGCGCTGCTGGCTCGAAGGCCGAAGGTCAGCGCCAAATACCACGACAGTAGCCGCAGCCACCCCGAGGACGCAGCCAGCCATTAGAATCCAGCTGGCCGCCACCATGAAGCGCCATAGGTTATCAGCAGCAATAATTCCGGCTGAAAGATGCATCAGTTCACGCACTTGCGCAGGTCAGTTCTGCCGGTGAACTCCCGGTAGCGAAGTACGATTTCGTGGACTGCCTGCAGGCGGTCGGAAGCCGTCAGGCACGGGTCCTGAAGTATCGATTCAAACTCCGCCATCCAGCGATCAAGCGCCGCATCTATGCCGCTCGCAAGTTGTTGAGCTACGGCTTCGATAAATTCCCGGTCTGCCATTGTGGTCGACATCAGAGCACCATCCTGTCTCAAATTGGAAATTGGCGAGGGCGACGCAACGGCTGCCGGCGGCCCCCCAAATCGCTACTGCTGCGGTGACGCTTGCTGGTTCTGCTGCATGTTCTGGAAGTGCTGTTGCATGCGCTGTTCATGCCGCTGCAGAAGTTCGACGGCTTTGGTCTTCTGATCCGGCGTGAGAATGTTGAAGATCTGCGACTCGATCTTCGCTCTTTCTACGGTGAGTTCGGTTTGCGTTTGCGACTGCTGGATCGCCAACGAGCGAACCTTCGCCTCATCGAAGTTGCCGCTTGTAACCTGTTGCATGATCTGCTGGCGGCCCTGCGTTGTTTGCTGGATCAACGGCAGCAAGTTGGGTTTTTCCGCCGCAATGATCTGCTTCACCTGCGCCTGTTGCGCGTCCGTCAGGTTGAGGGCATGCGTCATCATGCGCAACATCTTTCCCTCAAAGCCGAAGCCGCCATGATGCATGCCGTGCTCTCCGAAGCCGGTTTGCGAAACGGCAATACCTGCGGCCACCAAGAGCACCGCCGCTACGGTCGCCAGAATTTTTCCTTTACTGAACTTCATCGGTTCCTCCTCAATATTCGTTCCCCTTGTTTTCCGGAATGGCTTGCAATTATGGAAACACGCCGCCCTGCCAAGTTGGGTAAAAACACGGTCAATCGGGGTAAAGTTTCGTCAAACCAGCGTCGAAGCGGTTTGACAATTCTTTACGCCTCTGCGCATCTGATTGATGTAAAAGAGACTGTATAGATGGATCGCATTCTGGTCATCGACGACGACGTCGAGCTCTGCAGCCTGGTGGCAGAGTACCTCGATTCCGAGGGCTTTCAGGTCGAGGCTGTCCACGACGGTGAACGCGGCCTGGAGCACGCGCTACAGGATGAGTTTGCACTCATCGTTCTCGATGTGATGCTGCCGGGGATCAATGGCTTCGAAGTGCTTCGCCGCATTCGGAGCACCTCCCGAATTCCGGTTCTGCTGTTGACCGCTCGCGGCGAGGAAGTGGATCGCATCATCGGCCTGGAGATCGGGGCAGATGACTACCTGCCGAAACCTTTTAATCCCCGCGAACTGGTGGCTCGCATTCGGGCGGTTTTGCGCCGGACCCAGGCAGGGAAGTCGGCGGCAGCGGGGCAGCTGCCTGAAATCATCCGGGTCGCCGACGTCGAATTGGATCCCGCTACCCGAACCGTGCGGCAGGCCGGCAAAGTCGTCGACCTCACCTCAGTTGAGTTCAGCCTATTGGAGGCTCTTTTACGCGAGGCGGGAAGAGTTGTAACCCGGGAGCGGCTGGCCGCGTCTGTCCTGAGCCGGAAGTTCTCGCCGTTCGATCGCAGCATCGATATGCACGTGAGCAAACTTCGCCGGAAACTCGGCGACAGCGAAGGCGGCCAGGAGCACATCAAGACAGTGCGCGGTGCAGGCTATATTTTTGCTCAGCCGCGGGAGGCTGAACATAAAGCCCAATGAGAAGCCTCTTCCTCAAAATATTTTTGTCGTATTGGATCGCGCTGGCATTATTTGTGGTGCTCGCCATCGTCGTGACCCTGGCCGTGAGACCCCAGGACTCTCCCAGGTTTGAGTATTTCCGCGGTATGGTGGCCAATGAGGCAGTCCAGGCTTACGAGCAGGGTGGAATTCCCGAACTGCGCTCGTTTTTCAGCGACCTGCAGAAAGCACTTCACGATCACGCCTTCCTCTTTGACGACAAGGGCCAGGAAATCTCTGGAAATAACGCTCCGGGATGGGCACGGCAGCTGGCTTTGGGCATTCGAACCCGGCCAGGTGGATTGTGGCAATCCGAAAGGCGCGCTGCACAAGCGGTGACCGGAGCTTCGGGGCGGCGCTACATCCTGGTGCTGGAGCACCCCGGGCCGCCGCCGCACATTTTCTTCGGTCCGGGGCGAATGCCGGGCTTGGGTATTTTCATCGCCATTCTCACCTCCGGCCTGGTCTGCTTTTTGTTGGCACGATCTTTGACAGCTCCTATCACGCGCTTGCGCGCCGCCACCCAGCGGCTCGCCAACGGCGATCTCAAGGCCCGGGCCGGTGCCGTGGGCAGCCGCGATGAGATTGCCGAACTGGTTCGCGATTTTGATCGCATGGCCGAGCGTTTGGAAAATCTCGTCAACGCGCAATCGCGTTTGCTGAACGACATCTCGCACGAGCTGCGCTCGCCGCTGGCTCGCCTTAGCGTCGCATTAGGATTGGCCCGCCAGCGTACCGGGCCGGAAGCCGCAGCCACACTGGACCGCATCGAAAGCGAAGCCAACCGCCTGAATGAACTGATTGGTCGATTGCTCACTCTGGCACGCATGGAAGGTAACGAGCAGGCAATCGCTCGCTCACCGGTTGACCTGGCAGAAGTCGTGACTGATATCGCCGAAGATGCCACCTTCGAGGCGCAAGGGCGCAACTGCCGTGTAAAGTACGCCATTGTTCAGAACTCAACCGTGTTGGGCAGTTCGGCTCTTCTGCGCAGCGCGATCGAAAACGTCGTGCGTAACGCGATGCGCTATACAGCTGAGGGAACCGAGGTTGAGATACAGCTCGACCGCGTCGAGAATTCCAGCGGTTCAGAAGCAGTCATCCGTGTGAGCGATCGGGGACCAGGTGTTCCACAAGAATCACTCGATAAGCTGTTTCGGCCCTTTTATCGCCTGGATGACGCCCGCGAGCGCCAGACCGGAGGAGTCGGACTGGGTCTCGCCATCACCGAAAGGGCGGTCCGTCTGCATGGAGGCTCGGCTTGCGCCGTCAATCGGCCGAGCGGCGGCCTCCAGGTCGAAATCCGGCTTCCGGTACTTTCCGGTAGCGCCAACATGCCTCCGCCCACCGCAACCAAAATTCCAGTCTTGCGCTCGTAGCACCGCGAATCATAGGCTTCGATTTGCTCACCTCCCTGCCGGGCGGTAAGATTCGTTTCCATCAGGCGAATGATCCGGAAACATCTGTTCAGTCGGCCGCTCGCTTGACTTCCCCATGCCCAAGTATGTCACCCCCGCGACCGGCACCGCGACCGGTTCTCTTTCCGGCAAGACCGTGGGGCGCTTTGCCATCAGCGAACGGCTGGGCAAAGGGGGAATGGGGGAAGTCTACCGCGCCGAAGATACCCGCTTAAAACGCACTGTAGCCCTGAAACGTTTGTCGCCATCCCTGCGTTCCGATCCACTCTACCGGCGGCGTTTTCAGGAGGAGGCGGAACGCGCGTCGCGGTTTACAGACGCGCACGTAGCCGCGATTTACGACGTCATCGATGAACAGGACGAAACCCTGCTTGTCATGGAGTATGTCGAAGGGCAAACCCTGCGCCAGCGCCTTCGCCAGCCCATGAGTCTCGACGAGTTTCTGCAAATCGCCATTCAATGTGCCGAAGCCCTCGTAGCCGCGAATCATGCCGGCATTGTGCACTGCGATATCAAGCCGGAAAACATCATGCTGACCCCTTCGGGCCGGGTCAAGATTCTTGATTTTGGAGTGGCGAAGTTTCTGCCCCGTTCCGACCAAAGTTCTACGGTGGAGCGGTCGGGCACCGTGGGGGGCACTCCAGCTTACATGTCCCCGGAAGTGCTGCTGGAGAAGACGCCAGACGGCCGGGCCGACATTTTTTCTTTGGGCATTGTTCTGTATGAGGCGCTAAGTGGGCATCATCCGTTCCTATCTGACAGTTACGTTGCCACGACTCATCGCATCCTGCACGAAAAGCTGACGCCCATTCGCGTCTTCAATGCCAAGGTTCCGGAAGAGCTGGAGCGTGTCGTCGAGCAGTGTCTGGCAAAGGCTCCCGCCGATCGCTACAGCAATGCCCAAGACCTGCTTGACGACCTGCAGTCTGTACAAGCCGGGGTCACTCCGAGCAAACTGCTGCCCCGACCCTTGCTGCAGCGCGCTGCCCGTGCAAATCGCTGGGTATCTGCTGCCTTAGCTTTGATTGTGGCCCTTGGGATTGGATACGGAATCTACCGTTGGACTCATCGTGGTCCTGTTCTGAGAGAACGCGGCTGGGCCCTGATTACCGACTTTGACACCAGTGGTGACGACCCCATTCCCGACAAAGGCGTGCGCGAAGGGCTGACGATAGCCCTGCAGCAGTCGCCCTATGTAAACGTTTACCCGCGAACTCGCGTCTATGAAGCGCTGCAGCGGATGAAACGCGCCGACGCAACCCGGATCGATGAAACCTTGGGCCGCGAAATCTGCCGGCGGGAAAACTTGCAGGTTCTCCTGACCGGCAGCATCGAGCACCTGGGGCAAGCATTTCAGTTGACCGTTCGCGCCATCGATCCGAATACCGGGAATCTGCTGTTTGCGGAAAAGGAACACTTCAAAAGCAAAGATCAATTCTTCGATGAGACGGACAAAGTCGCCCGAGCCGTCCGCAAGGATTTAGGCGAATCTATAAATAAAATTGAAAGAACCAGCAGGCCATTGGCTAAGGTCACGACCAATTCCTTCGATGCCCTCCAATTGTATTCCGAAGCTTCCGACCTCATGGCCTCCGGGAATGTAGACGCAGTTCCTGGAGTCATCCAAGCAGCGTTGCAGTTAGATCCAAGCTTTGCCATGGGGCATCTGTTGCTAGGCCAGGTCTTTGGGAGAATGGGAAACCGGAAAATGGAACTTGGTCATCTCCAACGGGCATATGATACGCGTAACTCTACGTCGGATAGGGAACAGCGCCTTATCGAGGCTAGCTACTACGAAGTCAAGGGCGAGTACGAACAAGAAGTTGGAAGTCTCAAGATCCTAGTTGGTCTTCACCCTGACGATTCGGAAGCTCATCAAAATCTCGCATACGCATATCGCAATGTTGGAGACACCAATCGTGCAATCGATCAACTTCGTGAGGTGCTGAACCTCGATTCCAACAGCATTCGACCATATGTCGAACTGGTTCGATTTCTAGCTCGTGTTAACCGGAATGAAGAGGCGGTTGATACCTATCAACAGGCGATTGACCATGGTTGGAACACGCCCACACTGCACTGGGGCCGCGGATTAGCTTTGTTAGGACAGGGCAGGACGGCCGACGCAATGCACGAATTTGAACAACTGCAAGAAACCAATGGCCTATATCAAAGTACAGGAAGAATCTATCTAGCCCGGACGCTCATGTACGAGGGTAAACTAAAGGAAGCTGCCTCGCTCCTACAGGCTGGTATTATTGCCGACCATTCCGCCAAGAGCCTTTCTTACGAACTGCTCGGCCGATACCTCCTGGCTTCCTCCTATATCGCTGAGGAACGACTTGGTTCTGCACGTGCGCAGTTGTACCGGATTGTGGCCTCCTCGGATCGAGAGACTGAGGAGCCTGGCGACCTGGTGAGAGTTGGTACGCTGTATGCAAGGATAGGGGATACGGGCTCTGCGGAAGGGATACTTTCACGTTTGAGGGACGTTCCGAGTGGCGCGTCCGCCCCCTTTACCAAAGCCTGTCGCGAGATTGTTACAGGCGAAATTGCGTCAGCTCACCATAATTACGGAGCGGCAGTACGGTTGTTTTCTGCCGCCAACGACCTCTATCCAATGGTGCTTTCTCATCAGAGCCTCGCCCGGGTTTACCAAATTCAGGGTGACTGGGTCCATGCCATCGTGGAGTGGCAAAAGGTATTAGCTGCCAAAGGTGAAATATTGCAAGACCACTCGCCCATCGACTGGGTCCTCGCTCATCTCGAGCTCGCTCGTGCATATTCCCTGGCTAAAGATTTCACCTCTGCGGAACAGAGGTACACAGATTTCTTAAAAATTTGGAACGGCGCAGACCCGCTACCTGCTACCATTCAGGCTCATGCGGAGTTACAGACCATCAGGATGCGCCAAAACAGGGGTGCACCTATTGGTCATTGAATGCTTCAGCGAGTGAAGGGAGGATAGAAGATGCTAACATCTGCAGCATTGTTGTTTCGTTGCCCGTTCTTTCCTTGTGCAGCCTGGGCTGGCGGGGTTGTGGGGCTGATAATCGGTTTAATTGTGGGTATCCCCGTCGGGAAGAAACTGGCCGCTAAAGTCGAATAACTTTGCGACAGCGCACGGCGAGCGCCGGTGCGCTCGCAGTTTGCCTAGGTTGACGTATCCGACATAGTTGGGTTTGTCGGGGCTCGTGTTTACCTACTACCCCGATCCTTCACCCGGATCACAAACTTCAGTCCCGACCAGACTTCATTCACCGCACAGACCTTAACGTCGACGAGTCCGCCAGCCAGGCCGATCTCACGCAAGCGGTTTTCGTCCAGGTCAGTCTTCATCCCGGATGTCTTTTTCGGCCAGCAGACCCAGAGCATCCCCGCCGGAGCCAGCGTCTTAGCCCACGTTGCAAACGACTTCTTTAACTCGGTTTGAGAAGTTGCAAACAGCAGCACGAAATCCAAGAGCGGCGAAGGCCGGCTGACAACCGTACACTCCGCGACGGCCGCTGCGAGCTCAGCCTTCACTTCGGAAGGAATTCCCGGCAGCGCAATCTTGAATTGCGGCTTGATACCTAGTTTCTTGGGAAGAGGTGTCCCTGAGTAGCCCGCCATGAGGACTATTTGGAGGGCGCGAAGTAACCACGTCGCGCGCGTACGTGCAGGTGCTTCTGATCGGAGAGTATCTGGATCGTGCGAAACCGCCCATCTGCCTGGAAGTTTTCCGGAATATAAGCCAGCAGATACTGGCTGCGCAACTCATCCTGAATTTCGGCAAAGGCGTTGGATACGTCGGTCATCTGGAACGGGAAAAAGGCGCGCCCGCCGGTCGCATCGGCGATTCTCTCCAGAATCTTGTCGCCATTTTGTTTGACGCCGCTGATGTTGGTGCTGATGGCATAAACAATGACATCGGCGCGCTGTGCCATTTCGATGGCTTCTTCCCGGGTAACCCGGCTCTGGTTGTCCTGGCCGTCGCTGAGCAAAATGACGGCCCGCCGCACCGGGCCGGTGCGCGGAGATTTCAAAAGCTTGTCACGGCAGGCAAAATACAGGGCGTCATACATCGCCGTGCCGCCTCCTGCGCGCAGCATATGAACCCCTCGGGAAAGCAATTCGGAGTTGTCGGTAAAATCCTGGGTTACCTCCGGAGTCGTGTCGAAACCGACCACAAAGGCCTTGTCGTAATTAGTCCGAATAATCTGATTCAGGAACTCAATGGCGGCTTCCTGTTCGAAGCGGAAGCGGTCGCGTACGGAATTGCTGGCATCGATGAGCAATCCCACCTGGAGTGGCAGATCCGTCTCGCTGCGGAATGTACGAATTTCCTTGGCCGGCCTGCTGTCGTCCAAAACTCGAAAATCATTTTGTTTGAGGTCTTTTACATAGCGTCCATGTTTATCCGTGACCGTGAAAACCACGTTGACTTCGTTGACGGTTTTGCGGATCGTGGCAACGCTGGCATCTTCATCCCCCTTCGGAGGCGGTGGACTAGGAGCCTTCGGCTGACTCTCAGGCTGAGCGCTCGTTTCGTCCTTGGCCTCAGGCGCTGGAACCGGCGACGGCGTTGTCGTTGACTTAGGCTCTACTGACGCGCCAGTTGGGCTCTGGGCCGCAGCGGGCTGAGCCGGGTCCGCCGGTGCCTGGGCGGGAACACTTGTCGGCGGCGCCGCGGTCTTCGGGGGGGCTTGCTGCTCCTGCTTTACCGCCGATGGCGCGGAAGGCAGCTGGGAATCCGTATTTTGTCCCTGCGCGGCAGGCAGGCTCAGTGCCAGAAGGGCACAGAATGGCATCCAGCGTAGCTTCATGGAAACTCTATTATAGCCAAGTTGCGCTAGCGTATCTGCTCCAGAATGGCCATGAACTCCCGGAGTTCAGGAGGCAGCGGGGTCGAGAAGGAGAGCAATGCTCCTCTGATGGGATGCTCGATCTGAAGCGCCGCCGAATGAAGAAAATAGCGGGACAGCGACAAGATTGGCGGCCTTGTCCCGGAACGGTCACTGCTTCTGTTTGGCTTCAACTCGCGTGGCGCTCCGTACACGGTATCGCCCAAGACCGGATGCTTCAGCGAGGACATATGAACCCGAATCTGATGTGTGCGCCCGGTATCGATCTTGATTTCCAGCAGTGTGAACTTGCCATACATGCTGTCAATGCGGCGGCACACGCGATAGTGGGTGATGGCCTCGCGTCCGCCAACGCGGCGAATGGCCATGCGCGTCCGATGCACGGGATCGCGTCCGAGGTTGTTGTGAACGGTTCCGCTGTCCTGCTTTAGTGAGCCATGAACGAGGGCAATGTAAGTCTTCTTTGCCTTGCGACCGGCAAACTGCTCAGCCAGCCGGCGGTGGGCCAAGTCATTTTTGGCGACAACCAGAAGGCCACTGGTTCCGCGATCGAGACGGTGTACGATGCCCGGCCGTAATGTGCCGCCCACTTTGGAGAGAGCGCCCAATCGGTGCAGCAGCGCATTCACCAAAGTTCCCCGATTGCGTGCATCCTCGGTAGCCCCCGCCCCAGCATGAACCATCATCCCGGCAGGCTTATTGATCACTGCCAGATCCTCATCTTCATAAACGACGTCAAGGGGGATGTCTTCTGGGATAGCTCGTAGCGGAAGCTCCTCGACTTGCCCGACGATTTCGATCCGCTCACCACCTCTCAATCGGAACGATGCTTTCGACGGCGTGCCATTTACCAGAACTTTGTTTTCGGAAATTAGTTGCTGCACGCGAGCGCGACTGACCTCAGGGAGCTTGGAGACGAGAAACTGGTCCAAGCGCTTGCTAGCGTCTTCAGTCGAGACCAAGAAAGTGTAGTGATTAGGATTTGGCATTCAGACGCCACCTTGCGAAGCTGTTTCACGAGCGATGGCTTGTCAGCATTGAAAAGCAGAATACCTCGGGAGAAGAGCGCGGCCAAATCGGCCAAGATGAGCCTGCCTTGCACTTCCTTCGTGTCCTTTGTGGTGAAGAATCCTAACGGGCAGCAGCGACAGGCTCCGCCTTCGGCGAGCGCCTCAGCCACAGAACTCCACCGGCTATCACCAGCAGGATGGAAATCAATTGCGTACCTGTCATCATCCCGCCAAACACCTCGCCCCGTCCAGGGTCGTCCCGGAGAAACTCGAGGAAATACCGCGCGAAGCCATATAAGAAGAGATATGCGCCGATCACCTGCCCATCGAATTTCTTGCGCTTGAACAGCCACATCAGGATGAAGAAGTTGGCCAGCTCGACCGCTGATTCAAACAGTTGTGTGGGCTCGAGAGGAACACCGAGTGGCGTACCCACCCAGGCGTTGGCCAGCGGATTGTGAAATGTGACGCCCCAGAACGACTGGGTCGGCTTCCCCCAGCAGCACCCCGCCGCGAAACAACCTACGCGGCCGATAGCGTGGCCGAGCGCCAAGCCCGGCGCGAAAGCATCGCACGTGGCAAGCGCCGGCATGCGATTCGCCCGCACGTACCAGATGGCGGCAACTAACGCCGCCAACAGTCCGCCTGAAAACACTCCTCCCGCCTGCAGTGTGCCTAGGCTGAAAATCTCGCGGGGATGAGCCATGTAGTAGCTGAGATCAACCAGAATGTAGAGAACCTTCGCACCCACAATCCCGCAGAGCACCACGAGGATCCCGAGGTTCCATGCCTTCTCCGGATCGATGCCCTGGCGCTGCGAGTTGCGAACACTGATCCAGAGCCCTATCAGAACGCCCAAGGCGACGAGAAAACCATAGGTAGGGGCGCTAAAGCTGCCAATATGAAAAAGTCTGGGAAACACTAGTCGATTAGATGCCTGAATAGCAGGATTTGATACGAGAACAGTTTAGCAGGGAAGCTGTTCTTAGCTCCTAGCTGTTAGCTACTAGTCGTTAGCCAAGCCGCCTTGCACGCAGCTGCGGCTCAGTGTCGAGCAATGGGACATGCTTCATTGCATGCGGTGGACACCGCTAGTGGCAAACGGGAAAATTATTGAAGTCGAAGCCTAGGCGTAATCTGCAAGACGCTAGCAGCTAGTCGGCGACAGCTACGAGCTAGAAGCTAGAAGCTAAGAAGAAGCCGACCCGCGGAGCCGTGTGGCAGGCCGAGAATGAACCCGTCGTAGACGGTGGGAACCCGCCGCGACCCTTTAGGCATTTCCGCTTGGCAGAACATTGCTCACCGGATCGTTTATTTCGAGTCGAGTCCCCGTTCATTCGGTGTTGGTTCAAAAATCGGTTACCACCATCACCAACCTTGCAGGCCGGCTTTCACAATTCGATGCTAGGGAAGTCTGTCCAGAATGGCAAGAGCACCTGGGTAAAAAGATGGAACCTGGTTTGCACCGCGGAACACTGACCAGAGACTTTGGTCGCGAGCTACATACCTAGAATGATTTTTGCTGTCCCTCTACCTAGCGGCGCGGCTTTCTTGCAGAACCTCATCCAATACGCTGGAGAGCCGATTTGCCCGTTTTATGTAGTCGGAAGGGCCGCTATCGAGCTGACGCTTGGCCATGTGGTATTCGTCAGCAATGTTAAGAGCCGCCAGCACGGCCAATCGCATGGTGTCCACCGTCGAGGTGGCCTTCGCCACTGCTCTCATCTTCCCGTCGACGTACTCCGCGAGTTTGAGAATGTAATTTGCGTCCGAACCCCGCAGGTTGTAAGCCTGATCGAAGATCTCCACTCGCACGCTGCTATTCTGCCGATCGATTGCCGGCTGCTCTTTCGGCATGGTCGCCATGCTGATTGCTCCTTAGGAAGAGACGAAATTTAAAACTAGACCGCAGCCGCCTCTTCGCTGACGCTATCGATTTCCCGCAGCATCTTCTCCACGCGGCCGCGTACTTCTTCGCGGTCTTTGCGCAAGGAGATGACTTCTTTGCGCAAGGTTTCTACTTCTTCTTCCCGCTCCTCCAGCTGTTCCCTCAGACGCTGTGCATCGCGCTCTGCAGCCGCTCGCGCCTCCCGCGCCGCTTTATATAGCTCAATGGTGCGATAAACCTTGCTTTCCAGCGCGTGAAAATCGTCGGCCGGAACCTGCGCCGATACCTCTTCCACTGCCCTCACTGACATAATTTGACTCGTTTCCTGAAAGAATTTTGGACCCGGTGGGCGCAGTATACCGCAGAAACTTGTGGAAGAAGCCACCGAAAGGACGTTGATTGCGGACAGACCCTGCTTCTACGAAGCTTTGGACATTGTTGAGCCCGAGGCACGGCCCCGCAGTCCCAGCGCGCTCACCGCGCTTTCGGCCACCATGGCAGGCAGTGCGCGATAGAGGCGCTGGCGAAGATTGATGTAGCCCTGCGATCCGGAAAACATGTCGCGCATCAGCTGCCGGAATCGAGCGCTGTGCGCGGTGAACTGCACCATGCGCTCGGTAACCGCCTCTCCCATCCAGCTTCCGGAAAAAAAGCGGTCGGACACGCGCGCGGCCATCTCGAGTTCGCGCAGAAAATCCTTGCGTAGCAGTTGCGGGTAGCTTTCGGGTTTTTGATCAAGCAACGCCTGACTCAATAACTCTGCCGAGCGCAGTGCGTAATACAGTCCCTCGCCGGTGATCGGATCCGTAAAGCCGGCAGCATCGCCGATCATGGCCCATCCCGTGCCGCATATGGGCGAGTGGCGAAGAGTATTCAGGGTAAGAGCTGGTAAGACGTGGGCATAAAACCTGGCTCCTTCCAGGTTGAATCCTGATTCGTTCAGGTGACTCTCTAATAAGCGGCGTAACTCCGCCGTAGACGGGGTGCTCATCTTCCCGCAAATGCCCGCGGAAAAATGGTTGCTGCGCGGAAATATCCAAATGTAACCGTGCAGTCCGCGCAGGAACTGTATCTTCATGGTCCCGCTGCTCCCTGCGATGTAGTAGCCAGCGGTGGCCATCAAGTCATCGGGAGTGAATGGCCGCGAGAATTGCGCGCGGAATGGATTGCGAGCACCCGTTGCAAGGACTACATAATCTGCGTCGATGCTCCCGAGGGTGGTCTGGATTCGCCAAGAGGAGGTCTCTCGGGCAATGCTCGTGGCGCGGCTGTGGACCACCTCTGCTCCCGCACACTGCGCCATTTCGAGCAACAGGCCGTTCAAAACCTCGCGGGAGAAAATCGCGATCGGCTCACGAAGCCCGAAGACCACCCTTCGTCCTGCGGGACTGACAATCTCACACTGATCGACCCAGTTTCGCTCGACTTGCGAATCCCGCAGACAAGGATACTGAACGATGGCCTTGTGCGTGATGCCGCCACCACAAGGTTTTTCCCACGCAAGCTTCTCGTCAACGAGGACGATTTTTTGTCCGGCTGCCGCCAGCTTAGCGGCCGCGAACGATCCGGCGGGTCCGGCGCCAAGGATTGCTATCTGGTGATTTCGCAATCGCTCCTCGAGCAGGGAATAATCCCGTAAGCGATTGTAAGAAACTGCGGAACAGAAAAGAAAGCCGGCGGTGCTTTCGACAGCTAACGTTCAGCTTTGGTGGATGAATTTGTAATCGAGAATAGCGGCTGCCAAACCGAATCCCGCTTCGCTATCCTGCGTTTCCTTCGACCGCATAATACGGGCCTGGCATAGCACGTTGCTGTTCTTCTGACCGGAAATTTCCTCTGGCATCTCGAACACCATTTCGACCAGCGCATTTTCAGGCAACTGCTCGGGCCCATGAAACAGCACTCCTGACTGGCTGATGTTTTCGATAACTCCCTCTGACCAGCTTCCCAGGTTCTTCACGCGATAGCGTACCGGGGTGTCCAGTTTGAGCCTTCGGGCTCGCGGCACCCAGCTGGGTTTTTTGGAATGCGAGCGGCGCCGGGTTGCCGGTTCCGGATTAGCCGATTGTACCCGCTCGATGCGGCGCATGGTCGACCAGTCGTACTTGTATTCTGCGGCGCACAGCAGGCAAACCTGGTAATAGGATCCATCTGCCGCTCGCCGTGGCCAGGAAAATTCATGCGCACATCGTCCTAACATGAAGACATCCAGAAGCTTCTGAGGCATAGTCTTGATTCCGGCTTGGGACTCCGGAAACCTCATGATGCCCCCTCGGAAGCACCTACGCTAGGTTACTTTCGTGTAAGCTGGAACGCTGCAAGCGGCACGCCGCATCGCCGCGTCAGTGGCCGAAAAGAGTGGGCGCATGGCATCTCCCAACGATCTGACTGCTTTTGTGCTGGCAGGCGGAAAAAGCACGCGCATGGGCTTGGACAAGGCTTTCATCAGGTTGAAAGGCGCTACCTTGCTCGAGCGTGCTCTTGAGACCGCGCGCGCCATCACTCCGGAAGTGGTGATTGTAGGGGAGCGAGCAAAATTCAGCAGTTTCGGAACCGTGATCGACGACGTTTTCCGCGATCGCGGACCGCTGGGCGGCATCCATGCCGCCCTGGCAGTCACGGCAACCGATCTCAACCTGGTGGTCGCGGTGGATTTGCCTTACCTTGAGGCTGGTTTCCTCAAGCGTCTGATCGCACTGGCGCGGGCCAACGATGCCGCGGTGACATTGCCCCGTGCCGGGGGCGGCTGGCAGCCCCTTTGCGCTGTATACCGCAAAAGCTTCGGCGCAGTTGCCGAACGCTCGCTACTCGCCGGTCAGAACAAAATCGATCCTTTGTTTGCCGCTGTTAAAATCATGCCCCTGGATGAGCCGGAAATTGTACGCCAGGGCTTCTCAGCCAACATGTTCCGCAATCTGAATACACCGGAGGATCTGGAAAAAGCAAAACGGCAGCGATCTTGAATCGGTAAGGGAGCCGTACCTCGCCACCGACTACATCAAACGATGCAGAGGGGCACAAACGGCTGCAGGACGAACGCCCTCGCGCTTGCGTGTCAATAGGCAGCGTTACTGCGCGTGCAGCGTTATTGTGGAAGAGCGGCGCTTTAGCGCCGCGGCAAACGTGCACCGTGTGCGGGCTTCAGCCCCGGGGCTCGTGTAAGCTTCAATCCGGGGCATCGCTACTTGCATTATTCATATGTCTGATTCCACTCCGGACAACAAACCCTATATCGAGTTTCAGCACGTCAGCAAAGCCTTCGGGGAGAATCGTGTGCTCGACGATGTCAGCTTCTTTGTGCTCCCGGGAGAGACGCTTTGCATTTTGGGACGTAGCGGAGTGGGAAAATCCGTCTCTCTGCACAACATCATGGGCTTCCTGAAACCCGATTCCGGCCGCGTCATCGTCGCTTTCGAGGACATCACCGACTACGCGGAGGAGCAACTCGAAGCCATTCGCAGAAAAGTGACCATGGTTTTTCAAAATGGAGCTCTCTTCGACTCGCTGACGGTTGGCGAGAATGTCGCGTTTCCTCTCCGCGAACGCCGAGACTTAACCGAAGAACAGATCTTTCAGATTGTCGATGGCTTGCTGGAAATGGTTGGCGTGAAAGAAATGCGCGACCTCCTGCCCTCGGATCTTTCGACTGGGATGAAGCGATCGGTAGCGATCGCGCGCGCTTTGGCCGCCCAGCCGGAGTGCGTTCTTTATGACGAGCCCACAACAATGGTGGACCCGCTGATGGCTCAGTTATTGGGGGACCTCATCCGCAAGCTGAAAGCCCAACTGCATTTGACGAGCGTCGTAGTGACCCACGACATGCGCCTTGCCAAGAAGTTGGCCGATCGCGTGGTATTCCTTCACGAAGGCAAAGCCATCTACTTCGGCACTTCTGCCGAGATGGAAAATTCCCGAGAGCCTATCGTGAACGAATTTCTCGAACTGGATGAGCTGAAGCTGTGAATGTCTTGGTTCTTGGTTCCTCGTTCGTGGTTTTTGATTGGGTATGGTTTTGGCTTCCTTGCTGTTCGCCGACTCAACGTGTGTCGTGAGCAGACGGCTGAACCGAAAACTGCGAATCGAGAACGAACAACGAGAACTGAGAACTGAGAACTGAGAACTGAGAACTGAGAACTGAGAACTGAGAACTGAGAACTGAGAACTGAGAACTGAGAACTGAGAACTGAGAACTGAGAACTGAGAACTGAGAACTGAGAACTGAGAACTGAGAA
>DASSIO010000271.1:0-16554 GCA_035691825.1 Terriglobales bacterium
AACCAGCCTAAACGAGCCGAAAGGGAAGAGCAGTTTCCGCGAGTTTTGTTGGACTTACTCGGCTGGAGTTGTACGGTGTGGCGGGCTGGATTCCCCTCATAACCCAAAGGTCGGTGGTTCAAATCCACCCCCCGCAACCAATGGCCGCTGACGGGTAAACCGCGAAAGCGGCCTTTCTTCTTGCACTTGCGGGCGACCTGCAGGGTATGAAACTCATGGCTCTACTGCTTCTCCACTGCTTCTGTTCCACGAATGGAACAACTGTGGAACAAATCGGGGAAAATTGCCGCCTCCAACGCTTCGGCGGCTTCGTTCTGGGCTTCTTTCCGCTGTGGCAATAAATGTCAGCAGTGGTGTTGTAGTTCGCGTGGCGGAGCAGCGTCTGTGCCGCCAACATGTCCTTCGTTGCACTCTGCACCGCAGTGGCTGCGGCAATGGCGGAACGCATGGAACCCGGATGCACGCGAAGTACGCTCAATTCCCGATTTATCGAGAAGCCGGTACAGCACGTCTTTTCTGAGTACATCGGGATTCAATGGCTGGCCATCTCCATTGCAGAACACGAAAGATTCAGGCTGCGTGAAGTGGCTGCGCTGGCGTAGTTCCATCAGCGTTGCCTTCAACACGGCCTTCATGGGTAGCGTGGCTGCACTCGCCTCAGTTTTCGGTGAATCCAACTCCCCCCGCCATAGGCTGTGCCGGACGTGAATCACGCCGTTAAGAAAATCAACGTCCATCCAACGCAGCGCAAGCAATTCGCTTAACCGGAATCCCGTCAATACGACACTGAAATTTCTCCCGGGGTTAGCCGAATACAGGCATATCACCGAAGTACGGCAGGATGTAGTTCCGCAGATTGCATTCATATCCCAGTCAGTCTGTCCTTCCGACAATCTGCGCCGGTGCTGACGTGCGTTCCCTAAAAGCCGTCACATGGAGTTCAAACTGGGAATATTGGCGTGGCAGGACGACAATTTTCCTTCTCCGCCGGAGCCTGCGCGTCCCTCAGGGTGGATAATCCTGCTTTAGACAATGCGGTATTCAGAAGCGGGGGACTAGTCTCAAGCTGCCGCAAATCAAGCGTGCAAACGCTGGGTGTACATCTTAGGAATGGCCGGAGCGTTTCAACAATTGACGGGTAGCACTCCCGGGCGAATCGCTCCGCTGATGCTGGACATTGCCACACGCTGACAGCAATTACAGACTGTCCGACAGCCTTAACAAAAACGGCGATACAGCCAGCTTGCGCCTTGCCAAGTCCTGTTTGCTCGACAATCTTCGTGAATTCGGCTGCCGCATCCGATGCAGGGGAAAACTCCACGACCCGCGTAAACATCTGACTGACTCCTTGTTGCACAGAATAGGACATGATACCTGCAGTCGGACTGTCACCGAACAATATTGCGATTCCCGAAAAGGGAAGCACATTCTCCACTGCTAATTATTACGAAGTCACATTCAGCGGAGCGCCACCCCTCAACGGCGCGGGCATAGATTTGTTCATAATGAAGCCTTACAAGCCAGAGGCTTTGCTGAACGACATCCAACGGCTCGTGGATTGTTCGAGAAGAGTCTGCCGCAAGCAGCTTCTTAGGTGCGGATTCCCGCAGTGTTGCCTCGTCGCTAAACCAATGCTGACGTATCCAGAACTTAATGTCGGGCTACCGATGTCGTGCAGCAATGGCTTCGTAGAGTTCTTAACAAAAAAAAATCCCCGTATCTGATTTCAGGAATTACCGTATGGTCGTCAGGCCATACCACGCCAAGGGTTCAGGAGATTTGGCGCTTGATGATCGGCGCCGGGCCAGTCGGAAGCCAGATGCTCAACCCTGTATCCAGTAGATTGGGCCGTTGCACTGCCCAGCACAGCAACCATCGTCAAAGCCATGGCGATCAGACGGAAGTAGGCGCGAGTGCGTGTTCTCGACATGCGTTCCTTGTGTTAACTTGAATTTCAGTGCGAGTTTCTGTTCGGGATCAAAACGCCTCTGCTTGGGCCCGTAATTCATTGACAATTCGATGGAGAGGTAAGGATGACGCGCGCGCATTACCGGTGCGTTCGAAGTAGCGGCTGAGCTGTTCACGCAGTTTGAGCCGCGCTCGGAACAGCCGTGCCTTCACGTTGGAGACCGTCAGTCCAAGCATTTCCGCCGTCTCCACCAGGGATAGGCCCTCTACGTCACGCAGGAGAAATACGACTCTGTACCCGTAGGGCAATGACTTGAGCGCTCTCTGCAGGATTTCCCGGAGCTCGGCTTGGCTGTACAGCTCCTCGGGATTGGGCTTCCAATCGGCTACCTTGTCGCCCGAAGTGCCGCTTTCATCCGCGTCTAGATCCAATGAGACTGGGGTGAGCCGCAGGCTCCGAAGCTTCATCAGCGCGGTGTTAACAGCAATCCTCGTCAGCCAGGTCGAGAAACGAGCTCGTTCCTCGAAGGCCGGCAAGTTCTGCCATGCCTTCAGAAATGCATCCTGCACAACGTCTTCCGCGTCCTCGCGTGAACGCAAAACGTGCATTGCCACCCGGAAGATCAAAGGAGTGTGCCGATGAACGAGTTCTCCAAAGGCGGCCATGTCTCCTTGTTTGGCGGCGTGCACCAGCGTGACATCATCGGCGGCGTCGGATTCGAGTGGCGCTTTCCTGAATAGCATGAGGAACTCCTGACGCGATTGATCCCTCCCGCGATGGAACGTTGAGTCTCAACACTCGCCACGTTTCGAGCACGGGATCGACGGGTGTAACTCCACAGAAAACGTTTTATTCCGAAAGACAATTCATCTTTCATCCTCCATGTGAGGACTGGAAAGATGTGTGACGAGAATTCATGCGGACGGCACGGTGAGCGAAAGGCCAGCAGGAATAAAAAAGCTCGCGTTCAGTTCTCCACCGTGCAGCGCGGATTTGCGGCAGGACAAGACAACCGGCAAAGGCGCGCAACTAAAACGCCAGGATTAAGGAGAGCTCCAATGAAACGGAACATCGCTAATCGCATGCCTTTTCTCGTGGCCTTGGCCGCCATCGTCCTCGCACTCGCAGGATTCGCACAGGCCGGCACCATCAGCGTCGAGCGTCCGCAAAAGGCGGAGAAAGCCAGGAAAGGCACTCTGAATATCACGGAAACCACTGAAGTCGGTGGCGTCACACTCGAGCCGGGTGAATACGAGGTCAAGCAGGTGACTTCCAAGGACGGACCCGTCGTCAGGTTTACGAAATACACTTACAACCCTTACGCGCAAGAGGGTCTTTCCGTACACCAATGGGACGTGGTCGCCAAGGTGAAGGTCACACTGAGATCGATGGACACGAAGGCCGAGCAAACGCAAATCTTGGCCGATTCGAACGGAAACCCAATCGGTCTGAAGATTCGCGGCAACAGCTTTGACTACCTGTTCGCCACCTCCTAGTCCGACCGGGTAAGACTCTGCTCCGTGGCACGTGCATCTGGCATGTGCCACACGCGCGTCGGGCGCTCTCCTCACGTGCTGTCTTCTGCGATGATCCGGAGCTATGTATCTCTCCCCTCTGATTCGACGTTTTGGTCGGGCCGCGAAAACAGCCAGGGCGACATACGAATTGTTCTTATGGAATAAAACGCCCTTCTCGGCAGTTACACGCGCAGAACGCGCACCACGTAGTTGAGTAATTCGGTACTACGTCTGGCAGCGCAGCGTCTGGCTAACTCAAAGACTCAAAGCAGTTCGCGGAGGAATGTAATGGCAACCAAGAAGCACAAAATTCACGACGCTATCAAATTTCCAAACGGCGACGGCATCGATCGTCGCGGTTTCCTTTCCTGCATGGCCTGGGCCGGAGCGGGACTGGTATGGACATTCGGTGGTGGCATGGCGTCGTCGCGTCTCTTCGGTGCAACGGGACCTCGGGGAAGCTCCGGAGATTTTACTTTTGTCCAGATCAGCGACAGCCACATCGGTTTCGACAAGGCTGCAAATGCAGACGTGACCGCAACCTGCCAGGCTGCCATCGACAAGATTAATGCCCTGCCCGTCGAGCCGGATTTGATCATCCATACAGGCGATCTTAGCCATCTTTCCAAACCGAGAGAATTCGATACCCTGGATCAGGTTCTTAAGGCCGCAAAAACGAAGCAAGTGTTCTACGTGCCGGGCGAGCACGATGTCGCCGTCGATAACGGACAGCAGTTTCTAGAACGTTATGGCAAAGGAACGAAGGGAGCGGGTTGGCACAGCTTCGATCACAAAGGTGTCCATTTCGTGGGACTGGTCAATGTGGTCAACCTCAAAGCCGGCGGCCTGGGGAATCTCGGCGCCGACCAGATTGAGTGGTTGGAAGACGATCTGAAGGGACACGGCAGCAGTACCCCGATCGTTGCGTTTGCGCATATACCACTCTGGGCGGTCTACCCGGAGTGGGGCTGGGGCACGCAGGACAGTGCGCAGGCGCTCTCATATCTGAAACGCTTCGGATCGGTGACGGTGCTCAATGGACACATTCACCAGATCATGCAGAAGGTTGAAGGGAACGTAAGCTTTCATACGGCCTTGTCGACCGCATTTCCGCAACCAATCCCGGCTACCGCTTCGTCCGCTGGTCCGCTCAAGGTGCCGGCAAGCGAGCTCCGAAAGGTGCTTGGCGTAACCAACATCAACTACCAAGTGGGCCAGCATCACTTAGCGGTGGTCGACACTCCGCTGGCCGGCACGCCAGCGGTAGAGGTAGCCGGCATTCTTCGCAGGGCGGCCGCAGCTCTGCCCGCCGCCACCCAGTCAAGCCAGGCCATGACCACCGCCTCTGGGGCTTCTGCGCAGGCCAATATCGACAACTTCGCCTTTGCGCCTAAAGAGCTGGCAGTGAAAGCAGGAACAACCGTAGAGTGGACGAACAAGGATGATACTCCCCACACGGTGACTAGCGACGACGACGCGTTTTCGTCGCCGGTGATGGATACCGATCAGAGCTTCCATTACACGTTCCAGAAGTCAGGCAGGTTCCCCTACCACTGCAAGCTGCACCCGACCATGACCGGTGTCGTCGCGGTGCAGTGAACCATAAACTCTCGAAGGCCCGGCGCAATCGCTGTGAGATACGCCATGATGATCCCGCTTTCAACCGTACTGGCCGGAGGTGCATTCGTAGCGCTATCGGCCGTGAATGTCGCACTCATGCTTGAGGCCTCACGGCCGGATTGCAGTCCAACGCTCAAGCGCCGCCTGATAAGGTTTCATCGTATTGGCGGCTATTTGTTTGTGATCCTCCTGTGCGTCATGGTCTGGATCATGAGCCAGCGGTTGGTTGGGTTCGGCCTGTCGAAAGCACCGGCACTAGTCGTTGTACACGTCGCGCTCGCCGTGCTTTTGCTTGCCCTCGTAGGACTCAAGCTACTGATCGCGCGTCGTTACAAGCACCTGTATTCAATGCTCGCTCAGGTTGGCACGGCGATTTTTGCGACATCCTTCGTATTGGTCTCGCTTCCGCTTCTTTCACAAGTATTGCAAGCGAGCAGCCCGACCGGACTCCGCCTAACACCGGCACTGCCATTCGCAATTCCGTTGTGCTTGGTCCTGTACCTCCTGGCGACTAAGCGATCAAAGAAACACGCAATGGAAGTGACGCGCCCGCGTGTTCTTCTCGCTCCGCCTGGCGGCGCTGCACTCACAAACTCGCAAAAAGGCGGAGCAGGATCCATGACTCTGCTTCTGGCACACATCGAGCAGCAGACCCATGACACCAAGACATTGCGATTCCTGCTCCCTGAGGGAACGAGTCTTCGCGCAAGACCGGGACAGTTCCTGACCTTCCACTGGTTCATCAAAGGCAAGCGAGTAACGCGGGCCTACACGATTTCGTCTTCACCCTCGCATGCCAAGTACGTGGAGATTACACCCAAGCGCGTCGAGAACGGTTCTGTATCCAACTATCTCCACGACGAGGCGAAGCTCGGCCTGACCGTCGAGGCAACCGGCCCGCACGGGAAGTTTTTCTTCGACGAGACGGTTCATCGCAGCATTGTTCTCATCGCTGCCGGAAGCGGCATTACCCCGATGATCTCCATCCTTCGCTACATAGACAGCCTGCGACTTCCCACCCACGTCACGTTGCTCTACTGCGTTCGCTCACGCAACGACATTATTTTTGGAGCTGAGCTGGAGAGACTTCAAAACTCCGTGCCAGGTTTCCACTATTCCGTCACTCTCTCCCAACCCGACGATAACTGGACGGGAAACAAGGGACGTCTTACCCAGGAGTACGTGTTCGGACACGTTAATGACCTGGATCGACCGATGTACTTTCTATGCGGCCCCCGTGGTTTCATGGAAAACGCCCGCCACATACTGACATGTCTCGGCGTGGACGAGGAACGGATCACCGAGGAAAGCTTTGGAGAAAGGCAGATAACGAGCCCGACGTTGGTGAAGGCCGAAACAATAGAGTTCGTACGCTCGCAGAAGATATGTGCGAGCAGTCCAAACGCCACGCTGCTTGAAGTTGCCGAGGCCAACGGCGTGCAGATTCCCTTCGGCTGCCGCCAGGGGCAATGCGGGACCTGCGCTACTCAAGTCTTGGTCGGTTCCGTGGATATGGAAACCGATGCTGGTCTGTCCGCTGACCAAAAAAAGGGCGGTTTTGTGCTTTGTTGCGTGAGCCGTGCCAATGGCACGGTGATTGTAGCCGCTTAAGTGCGAACAGGGTGTTGGAGTTGGTGTTGCTGCTTCTACTCTCCATGGAATAAATGCAGTTGCAGTCGGTTGTACATCTGAGACCCCAAACGTCGAATAAGGAGGCACGACATGTTCGAAGGCTTATTTCAGCCGATGCACCTGCTAGTCATCCTCGGTATCGCGGTGCTGGTCTTCGGTCCCAAGAAAATTCCTGAGTTGGGCAAAGGCTTGGGAGAAGGTATACGCGGCTTTAAGTCTGCTCTGCAGTCGGAAACAGACACGGCTGCGGAGAATGAATAGCGCGAATCCCGCCGCGGGTCATTACGGGAGGCCAGTGCGGCGCGCGAGCGCCTGAAATCTCGGATCGGAACGCAGCGGATCGAAGCCAGGCCTTAACAGGACGCCCGGGTTGAATCTCTCCTCGTACGCTTTTTCGAGCCAATTCATGGCCTGGTCCCGATCTCTCAGAGACACATAGATCATGGAAATCTCCGTAGCAAGAGAAAACCCGGGCCGGGACCGATTCTTAAGGTCCTTCAGTAGTCTGATTGCTTCGCTTTGCTTGCCGGATGCCACATAAGCACGGGCAAGACCCGCTATGCACGTAGGGCTATTCTCGGAAAGTTGAACCGCTTTCTTCAGTTCCGCCACAGCCTCGTCGTTCATCTGTTTCTGAAGGTATGCCTGGCCGAGTTGGTGATGGGCGAGACCAAAATTAGGATCCATTTCGATGGTCTTGCGGCTCTGTCGTATGGATTCGTCATAAAAGTGCGCAAGGACAAGGAGTTCCGCCAAATCGGCGTTAATGATGAGAGATAGCGGATCCAGGTTTTCCGCTTTTCTCATTTCCGTAATAGCTTCGTCATACCGTCCCAAGAGACTTAAGTGCCAGGCATACCAATGGTGAGCGGTTGCGTAGCCTGGGTTCAGTGCAATGGCCCGCCGGAATTCCTTCCCGCCGGAATCCAAATCCCAGTCGAACCCATCCAGGACGAATGCAAGCGAGTTGTGAGCTTCGCCGAGCTCGCTGTCCAATTCCAGAGCCTTGATCGCCGCAGCCTTCGCTTTTGGGAGTGCCTCCTTGGGGGTCATCACTGCATACTGCCAGTCTCCCAACAAAGCATACGTGTCGGCTAAACCGGAGTAGGCCCGGGCGTATTTGGGGTCCTGCTCGATTGCTTTCTTGAAATAACCAAGGCCCGCCTGCAAACCATCCGCCGTTCGCTTATTCCAGAAGTACCGTCCTTTAAGATATGACTGGTACGCATCCGAATTAACGACCGGAACGGTCTTCAGCGCAGCTTGTTCCCGCGGAGTTAAACTGATCCGAATTTGATCTGCAATTGCTGTAGCCACCCTGTTCTGGAGGACCAGGCTGTCGCTCAACTCACCGTCATAGCTCTGGGACCACAAATGCTTGTCCGAAGCGGCGTCGATCAACTGCGCCGTTATCCGGACGCGATCGCCGGAACGGAGTACGGTTCCTTCTACAACAGCATCCACGTTCAACTCACGAGCGATCTGCGGCAGCGGCTTGCGCACTCCTTTGTAAACCATTACCGAGGTGCGGGAGATCACCCGTAAGGCGCTGATCTGAGCCAAGTCAGTGATCAATTCGTCTGTCATCCCATCAGCGAAGTAGTTTTGTGAGGCATCGCCGGATAGGTTCTCGAGCGGAAGCACTGCCAAGGACCGGATGCCCGGGCTCGGACGGCTGGAGCGAAATAGCCCGGCTGCGAGAATCAGCAAACCAAGAACCATGGCCAGAGCGATGACGACCGCACGACGGGGCCAGAGGCGGCGTTTTGGTGCAGTGACCGACCCGGCGCCCTGGAGCTGGGGCTCTGTCGGAGGCAAATCTCTAGACGCAGATTCTGAGGTTTTTGTGCGGACGTCTGTGCCCACGACCGACACGTCCGCAATGAAGCGATACCCCCGTTTGGACAGGGTCTCGATGAATCTGGGGTTATCTGCGGAGTCCCCCAGGGCGGACCGGAGCTTTGCGACAGCCACATTGACCGCTTGGTCGAAGTCGCCAAAGCTTTCGCTGGGCCAAATCCGACTGCGCAGTTCATCCCTTGTGACGACTTCGCCCGGATGCTCAAGCAGCGATTCCAGGACTTTCAACGGCTGTGGTTGAACCTGGATTTTGAGGCCCGCCTTGCGCATCTCCCCCGAGTCGAGGTCGACCTCGTAGAGCCCGAAGCGTACGACGAGTCTCCGCCGGGTGGGCTGCATGGTGCACCGGAGTTTAACACCATTCGGGCGAGACCCAACTCCTGACAAGCTTTCCTCCAAAACCCCTCAAATTCGGGGACTTAGGCGGAAATGTATAGGAAACCTGGGAAAAGTTCCAACTACTTGGACAGCAAAGTTTTGTTGAGTGAAAGAGAAGTTCACGTGAATGGACATCTTGCGCGCCGCTGAATCAAAGTCCGCATTGGAAACGGCACCGAGATCGCACCATCAAGGAGAGTGTCATGGCAAAGGTGATTGAGTTTTATGTACCGAACAATTTCCGGAAACTGTTGAAGTGGACTCCTCAGCTGCAGCGCGGCAAGGTCATCGAGTTTTGCCCGCCAACAAAGAAATCAGCCTAGCTCAACCATTTCAGGAGGATCAGTGTGTCGTTAGCCACCGGATTTGGTCAACAGACTTCCCGACCAGGAGCCGCCTCGTGGGGGGACGAATGCCCCGGAGCGTTCGAGGACCTCGCTATGCCCTTGTTCGCCTCGCTTTACAACTTTGCTCACTGGCTTACGCAGAATCGGGAAGAGGCCGAGGACCTCGTACAGGAGACATATCTCAAGGCCTTACGAGCTTTCGAGTCATTTCAATCGGGGAACTTCCGAGCTTGGATGTTCCAAATCCTCAGGAACACTTTCCTGAGTTCGCGCTCAAAACTTGCCCGACGCATGACAGTTCCCCTCGACGACGGCGAAGACGGGTCTTTTGAGCCCGCCGCGACTTGCGATACCGCCGAGTCGATCCTGATTAAGCGTTGCGACATCGATTCGGTCCGGCATGCGATTGACGACCTGCCGGTGCACTTTAGGGAACCTTTACTGTTGTGTGACGTGGAAGAGATGTCGTACCGGGAAATCGCAGAAGTGTTGTCCATCCCTATCGGCACGGTGATGTCACGGGTCTCCAGAGCGAGAAAGGCGGTACGCGACGCTCTGGCGAAGCCTGCGGCTACTCCTCCGGCGCATTGCGGTGAGGCGCCGCGGACGAACGGATGAGACTCGCCGGAATAAATCTGCTCGCCGGGAGTTACCGACAACGCAGCGCGGATTTGGCGTGCGGACATGAAAACGCCCAAAGGCGCGCGAGTCTCAACAGCGCAGAATTATAAGGAGAGCGTTAATGAAACACCGCATGTCCCTTCTCGCAGCCCTGGCCGGCATCGTCCTCGCACTCGGGGGTCTGGCCTATGCCGAGGATAGCCAGGCAACCATGACAATGACGGGCTTCATCTGCGATTCGAAATGTGTCGTCCAGAAAGCAGATCAAGCCTCCTGCAACAACAGGTGCTCCGAACAAAGCGGCGAGTACGTGTTCCTCACCAGTGAGAACATACTGCGCATTGCCAATCCTGAAATGGTTCGGCCGTTCAAAGGCAAACGTGCGAAGGTAAAGTGTGCTCCCAGCAAAGACAAACCGGGCATGATGGAGGTTTATGAAATTGCCCCTCCAACTTATTAGCCAAGCATTATGATTCCATGCTCGCGCCGAAGCGGCTAACGCGCGAGCATGGAATACCGAGTTGAGAGCAGATTGCGCAAATGATGGAGATTGGAAGCACGGCGGAAGCCGCATATTTTGCCGATGATGACGATATGGCCAGTTCGTTTTGCATTGCCGAACACGACGTTTTTGCAGAAGTTTTTTCCACGGCGCGCATGATTGCCCTTGATGGAGACGGCTGGGGCGCGCGCCCTGAACCCGCTGCTCCAGCCCGGCCAGCTTTCGCTCGGAGTAACGGTCAACATCAAACATCTTGCCGCCACGCCGAACCACACCTGGTCTTCGCCCAAGCCACCTTTCTTGGCATGGAAAGCAAACTCTACAAGTTCTAAGGTCGAAGCCTTCGATCCTGGCGGGAAGATTGGCGAAGGTGAGCACAGTCGCGCCATCATCAATACGGATCGACTCATGCAAGGGGCGAAGGCGCGTCTCCAGTCCACCCGGACGAAACCGGGCGCGCACTGATTGTTACGCCTTCAACAACCTGACCCCACCGATAACCGTGCTCGCCGCAGGCGGACACCGGCCCTAAGCTTGTGCGGTAGCAATATCCAGATATACGAGCAGGTTCCTCACCTCGGAATAAATCCTCGCAGGTTCGGTTATCTACGGTGAAAGTGAAAGTGGCGGCTAAACCCAACATGGTTTCAGCGCCACGCACGATGGACAACTCAAGGAGAACTTCGATGAGAAACCTCGCCAGCCGCAGAAATCTCTTAACAGCCATAGCCGGCGTCGTCCTCGCATTCTCAGGAATTGCCTACGCAGCGGGAGCTGCCGATCCTGTGGCCACCAAGGCTTACCAGAAGGCGCCGAAGGCCAAGGGCGGCACCTTGACGATCTCCGCGGCCACCGACGTAGGCAGTGTGACACTTGAACCGGGGAAGTATGAAGTCAAGCAGGTGAACTCTCCAGCGGGGCCAGTGATCAGGTTCACGCTCGTCACTCCGAACCCTTACGCCGAATACGCCGAAGAATCCCTACCTCTTTCTTGGTGGGAAGTAGTCGCCAGGGTCAAGGTCACGATGCAACCTTTGACCTCCAAAGCCACACGCACCGCACTCAGGTTCGAGCCTGACGGTAGCCAAGCAGTCGCTCTCCAGATCCGCGGTAATAGTTTTGATTACCAGTTCTGAAAATGCCTGGCCATGTTCCAGGAATAAAGCAGCCGCTTGTGCGTTATCAGGACATCCGCAGAGAAGCAGGAGAATAAATGATGATGATGCGCAGCGCGTCGCGGGTTTTGGCACATGGAATTGCTCTGGCGGTTCTGGTTTTGCCGGTTGCCCTTACGGCAGAGACTTGGGCCGCAAATACAAGTAATGAGGAAAGTCAGCCCGCAAGCAGTGCCTCACCTGAAAGTTCAGGGATCAACGCTCCAGCCGATCCTCTGCTGCGATTAATGGTGAGCCAAGGTCTTGTCACTGCCGATGACGTGAAAGTGCTTGGGGCACTTCCTTCGGCTGAAGTGCGGGACCGATTGTTGCTTCTTCTCTTAGCAAAGAACAAGGGCACATTGTCTGCAGCAGACATTAGCGCACTCAAAAATTCAACCGACTCTGCTCATGCGAACACAGAGCCGGCGTTGGGGGCCAATGCATTGGCTAATCCAGCTGCTACACAGGCGTCGGGTCCGCCACAACCTCCCAGAACCCCACTTCCGTCAGGTCCCATACCAGCCGTAACACCGATTCGCGTATTACAAGTGGATCCATCGAAACGCGAGGGATTTGTCCCGGCGATCAAGATCGGGGAAGACGCTCGCATAACTCCCTATGGCCTTTTCAAGGCGAGCGCGATCTACGATACGTCGTCTCCCTACGGTAATGATTTCCCGCTACCAGGATTCAACGGATTGCCCAACACGGTGGATGCCGTCCCCGAGTTCCACGTCAAAGCACGCTTTTTCCGATTCGGCAGCAACTTCGAATGGCTTGACACGCCCCATGTGATCATCACCGGCAAGGTCGAAGCAGATTTCGAAGGCAATTTCAGCCGCGCCAACAACCGTAATATCAGCTCAATCCGATCCAACGCTCTGCAACTCCGCCTGGCGTATGGCCGGATCGATTGGAAGCGTTCGGACAAAACCAGTCTGTTCTTATTGGCTGGCCAGGACTGGACGCCTTTCGGGTCGTCTACGTTGCCCAACCTATTCGAAACAACCGGACTTGGAATCGGCTTCGGAACGCTGTATGAGCGCGATCCACAAGTTCGTTTCGGTATGGAACATAATTTTGGGAAGTTCAAACTTGCGCCGGAGTTCGCCATTGTGCTGCCCGCGTTTGGCAATCTTCCTGCAGATCTGACCACCGCCGGCGTGATCAATCCGAACGGCGAGGGCGTCGGAAATCAGTTGGGATTCGGAGAGCGTCAGGGTGCCGATTCTGCCAGACCCGAGATCCAGGCTCGACTTGTCGGCCAATTCCAGCTCGATCATGCCGCGGGAGTTCCTCCGGCACAAATTATCGTTAGCGGTGCTCGCGGTGTTCGGACCGTGGATGTTGACGCGGCTGCCGTGCCCGCCGCATTCAAGGCGGCTTTTCCCACGGGAGCTCAAGTAAGCTCGACTCGTCTCGCTTGGAGTGGCGAGATCCAGCTCCCTACCCGCTACCTTACCCTGATTGCGAAGTACTACAACGGAAATGATCTCCGCTTTTATTTCGCCGGCCAGATTTTTGGCCCCTTCAACGACACTCTCGGTTTGACCAATGTCTCGACTGCACAGTCGATTGACGGCTCATCCACGCTCGCGTTCGGCTTGAGACAGGGAGCACCTGTTGTGGCTCGCTCACTGCCTCCCCGGTCGCAGGGCGGCTTTGTCAACATCGGAATTCCACTCTCACGTCTTGCCAACGCTAATCCTATGGGGCGTAACGCGGGATGGGTTTTCTACGCTCATTATGGCTACGACCAGGTGCTGGCGCGGGATGTTCGGCGTGAGGGCGGCGGCCGCAAAAAAGGCGATGTAGCCGCGGGAACCCTGCAGTACAAGCTGAACAAGTTCGTGACCTTCGTGGTGGAGGAATCTCTCTACCGAACGCGCGCACTGCCGCTGACTTCAACCGGTAATTTCCCACTGTTCGAAGGACGGCCCATGCGCGAATGGAAGGATTTTCGCTCGGAAATTGGCCCTATTTTCACGTTCTAAACTGCGATTACTTCGGGCGAGAATCTGGAGATATTTACTTCCAGGACGTATCGAGCTCGGCATATCGGCGAACGCACGCATGTCGTGAGCAGGTACGATGTTCAGCTCGGGCAGACGTTCTTTGAGCGCAATCATCCGCAGCAGGTTTTTCGCGTTGCCCTCGGCGACCGAGTCGGCCAATGTCGGCTGAGCCAGGTCGCTCCTCGCGCAGAGTGATTCCCTCCAGCTGCCAACGTATGCCGGTGAAAGGCTTGCCAAATTGCCCGTGTCCACCTTCGCTGATGAACCTGCGTTCCTGCGGTGTGACCCACCCGGGCACACCTGGAAAATCGGGCAGGCCGCTGACGTGGTCCCAATGCGAATGGGTCAGAAGAATGGCACGTAGGATTTCTGGTCGTAGCCAGCAGCCCTTAGCTGGTCTGCGGCGGGCTACCACAGACTATAGAACGTCATAGCACGTTCCATCAAAGGCATAAAGAGAAACTGCCCGGCGATGTTACGGCCAAAACCGGTATCGATGAGCAGGTGACCCTGGGGGTGCCTCACCAAAGCTCCCGCCATCGAAAAAGTCGCGCCGCTCGGATAACGAGCCCCCGCGACAACCGTAGGCCGCAACGCGATGGTTCACGCCAATCACCAATACAATGTGTTTTGCCCCAGTGCCGGTGTGATGTCCGCAAACTTTCGTTCTGCCAGCTTGTCCAGCAGCTTGGCATACGCTTCGTCCGTTAATCCATACTCGCCGGCAACTGTCGGTTTACCCGTGTCAAAGTCCGTGTTTGCCAGGGAGAGCTTGTCCAACTTCAAATCCCGAAGATAGATCCCGTACTGGTCGACGGTGCTGTTAACGCTCTTCAGATACAGTGTTTCGGTTTCCGGGCTCGGCATCTTGAAGCCAACTCCTTGAAGGCGCCAATTTTGGGCACAAGCCTGAAAAGAGCGGCCAGTATCCGGGCTCCAACTCCCGGTTTTTGGTAGCCGTTTCCCCACTCTCGTTCATAGTCGGTGCGCCTCAGATTGTAGAGAAACTTTCTTTTGGTGAAAGTCGGGTCTTCTTTGACCAACTCGTCTCTCTTGAGAAGCAATGCCACGCGAGTCATTTCAGGGATGACGCTACTGATGGACCGACGAAATGTGCCGATGGATAAATCGACGCTGGCGAACACATCCTTCAGTTCAATCCCGTATGTCTTCAGAAATGCTCGTTCCAGCACTGGTTTTCAGACCTGAAATCCGATGAAGTTGTGGAATGAATCAGACGTGTAGCGGTGCTTGGCGACTTGCACAACATCAAAGCCGAACTCCGTCTGGATGTGGGCCTTCTTGTCCTGGGCAAACGTGACCTGAGGCCCATACTTCGCTTTCAGTTTGGAAAAACCCTGCGCGACGGCGGTTGAAGGCCAACGTGCAACTAACGTGCAGAATTCTGGCAATCTTGCTTATTCTTCACGGTTCGGTGCGGGGAAGGGCAATGGATTCGACGGGACTTAGGATTGTCCGTTTGGGCTCCCAGATCAACGCCGGAGTCGTTCCCCTCAAAGGCGGCCGAGTGACTCCAACGTCAGGCGGCGATTGGCCGTAGGTCGTGTACTTCCGTGATGCCTTGGCCACGAAATCGGGCACACATCCGACAGATTTCAGAAGGGAAGCCGGTTACAGTGAGCCCACGCCACTACTCTGATCTTCGAGCTGCCTGGATGTGACCGCGTCCAGTGGTTGCCCGACCTCTCGAGCGGCTACATCCAGCCAAGCAGGAGCGAGTGAACTCGATCCCGCCCACGAAGGTGCAATTCACGCGCCGAAGGAGAGTTTAGATGTCGAACACGATTACGCCGACCGTTTTCTATCGCACGCTTAACGTGGAGGGGCTGGCGGGCGACCTGCCCACGTTGGGGCAAGCCCGGCGTGGGCGGGGCTAGCCGTCTGCTTTATATCAAAGCGCTCTCCATCGGATTCCTAACATGCGATATGTCGATTTATCGTCAATCATCCGTCTGCAAGATGCGCCTCGCTCGCCGCATTTCTAATTTGGTGAGCCGTGTTTGCCGGAGATCTCCGAAGGGGCCACGACAACG
Organism: Terriglobales bacterium; assembly: GCA_035691825.1. Taxonomy (GTDB): domain Bacteria; phylum Acidobacteriota; class Terriglobia; order Terriglobales; family Acidobacteriaceae; genus Gp1-AA122. The sequence goes on from DASSIO010000271.1 coordinate 15,613, forward strand.
GCACCATGGAGGTCACAGTTCACTTGAACGTCATCCTGCACGACTAGTGTTGGCCAAGCCCGGTTAGTCGACAAATCCACTGACTATTTCGACACGCTGGATGGGGACTCGGAGGATCGGATGTTGAGGCCAGCAAGTGTGTACTCCCCGAACAGGCGAACTGTCGCGATAGCGTCGAAGGTAACGGGCACCCACATACCACCCAGTTCCGCAAATTGCAAAGTGAAATGAATGTTCTTGAGCCAAAAGGAGGGGCTCTTGGCGGGTATTCCTTCGATTCGGCGGATGTGGAAAGTACTCGCATCTACCCAGATCTGACCGCGCAAAAGGTTTTTATCCCTCCTCTTCGGGAAGATGCCTAACACGTACTCAGGAACAACGCCGAAGTTCTCTTGCCTAAGAAAAACGAAGTCATAGTTCATCCGACTGATCTGGCTACCGCGTCCTGTCTTCGCCGAGTCGGTTTCCCGGTCCAAAAGTTCGCGAACCATCTTTTCTCCGCGTGATTGACCTCTCACCTGAATAATCTTGTAAGTCTTCATGTCGGGAGGAACAAAATCAATCTGCGCCGTGACCTCAGAGGTGGGTTGCTTATCGGAGCCGTGGAACAGTTTGTATTCTCGCGTAACCTCATATGGTCGAGATTGAGCGGGACCCTGGTCCTGGATTTCCTCCAAGCGTTGCAGAATCAGGTTCAGATCGGGAGATTTGATGTCAGTGGTGGACGGAGTTACCTGTGATGATGAGGCAAGCGTTGCAAATAAAACGAGACCTGACAACCAGAGTCTTGGCGCAGCTGTTTTAGTGCGTCTCAAACGGAAACAGTCCGCAGCAGGCGAGAACAACATCAAGTTTGTGAGAAGAACTGCGATCCACTTTGACACGAATAATGATTTCACCCCTCGGCGTCAAAGGTCAACCGTTCCTGCTATCGCGATCCTT
>DASSIO010000272.1:0-5528 GCA_035691825.1 Terriglobales bacterium
GTTCGAAATGTCGCCCGATGGCACCACCTGGAACACCCTACTAGAAGGCAAAGACACGAAGAAATGGTGATTACATTTAAGCCAGTTTCGTGGAGGGTTCGGCAAACCCGAAATTGGCATGATTGATGTGAAATCCGCTTCTCGTACATTGAGATTGCCATCTGCCTCGAAACCAGTGCAGAATGTGTAATGTAGTGAAGTCCTGTTATCGCCATTCATTCGATGCAAGCCCCCGTACTACGGCTCCACTGGTTGAAGATTACTTCCACAAGAACATGGACAGGAACAGGATGGTTTCCAACTCTCCGGGCGTGAATTGCCATTGCTTGACAGCATTCGCCGCCGCCTGGTCGAGTCCGAACCCGAGCGAACGGCCAACCTGCGCATTCAGGGGCACGCCATCAGTGCCCACGACGACCCGCAATAGGACCGAACCGCCATAATGGGCTTTCAGGGCGTCTTCTGGGTATGCGGGAGATATGAACTTCTTTAGAATGGGCACGGTGACACCATGACCTATCTTGTATGACCAAGGCTGACCTACGGGGCCATCTCCCGACGCTTTCGTCGGCGCTTCATCCTTCCGGTGTGCCGCCACAGTAGTCTCGCAGTCTTGAGCGGAAACGGTAATACCAACGGCCATCAGCAAAGCAAGACACGCGATTTTGGAATACATAACGCTAAAGTGTAACCCGAAGAATTGTCTTACTCGCGATAACGAGCGTGAAATCCGCTTCACGTTCATTACACCCGGCGCTTTGCCCCAGAGATGGTGCAATCGCGATAAAGTATGTGAAGCCCTGTTTGCACCAATCATTGCGGTGACAGCAAATGTAATTGGCTCATTCGTTCAAGGAAGGACACGCTGGGGAACTGCTTCTTGGAAAAAAAACCCGGAGCGAAGAGCCCCGGGGATTCCGCCCCTCTCTGATGGTTAATTTCCGGCCGTAGATGGAGACGCGTCGTACACCACCGCGACCTGAGGACTCAGACCGGCCATGGCCAGTTGCCGCTCGCGGGGATGATCCGCCAGCTTGCGTACCGCGTTATCGTTGCTGGTCCAAATCTCGGCCAGGAAGTACTCGTTGCCATAGCGGTGGAAGACCAGTTTCGGGGTCTCAAAATCAGTCCTCGATTCGGTGGTCAGCGGCGTCATGATTTCAACCCAGCGCACCCCCGAAGAAAGCGCCAGCGATTGGCTGCTCCAGCCGATCCAGCCGATGCTGTACTCGCCTGCCGGAAGCACTCCCCGACCGACGCAGAAATCAAAAGGCACGTTGCCCTTAAACAGCACTTGCCCCTGGCCTGGGACGGCGGCCAGGGTGACGAAAGCAATACACGCCACTACAGCAATTACCCCGTAGTTTTTCATTGCCTTGCTCCTTTTCCGCGAATCTCTTTGTTCGCCTGATAACGATCACCTCCGTTTGTTAAGCCAACCCTGCGCAATCCCCTCATCTACCGCAATGCTTCCGTTCGCATTTCTGTGTCATGTGGAAGTCATCAGCTAAGCTGAACAATACACGCAGGTTGTGCCTCTGACGGCGACCGAGCTACTTCTCACAGACACTGCTCTATGCGTGTGCTAGAGTCTCGGTGGAGGGTCCGATGCCTGATAAAGAGGCCCTCACTTCCATCCCGTTCGGCCCCTTTGAGGTTGACCTCCGCACAGAGGAACTCCGCAAAGAAGGCGTACGTCTGCACCTGCCCGGGCAATCCTTCCAAATTCTGAAGGCGCTTCTCACTCGTCCGGGAGAATTGGTTACCCGTGAGGAACTGCGGCGTGAGCTGTGGCCCTTGGATACGTTCGGCGATTTCGAACACGGACTGAACGCTGCCGTGAATAAACTGCGGCAGGTCCTGGGGGATAACGCAGACGCTCCCCGATTCATTGAGACTTTGCCGCGCCGCGGCTACCGCTTCATCGGTAGTGGCCTTCCGTTGAAGACTACAAAGGGTGACCCACAAGTCATCGGAGCATCCCCGAAGGAGGAATCAAGAACCCGCAGCGAGTCAGCGGAACCAGTGGCCGCTGCCCTGCGCCCCTGTGAGGCCGAAGCCTCGGAAACCCCAACTTTACAAGCTGTTGCCGCTGTGGGAAGGCCGCGAACTTTCGCTCCAGCCTTTTGGGTATTCGCGAGTGCTCTCGTGATCGCTGTCGTCCTATTGCTCGGCATCTTCTGGTGGCACAGGCCGTTATCGCAGCCGCGGATTGTAGGAACCAGACAACTCACCCACGACAGCGCACACAAGGGAACCTTGGTGACGGACGGGAACCGCATCTACTTCGTCGAGAGGTTTTGGCAGACTGCCCGCCTCGCGCAAGTTTCGGTAGCTGGCGGAGAGGTGTCTGTCATGAATACGGGACCCGCAATTCCTGATCTTGGAGGTATCTCGCCGGACGGTTCGGAACTTCTCGGCAGCGTCAGCACCGACAATGTGCAAGAAAGGATTTGTGCCTTTTCCGTGTTAACGGGCTCCCCTCGACTGCTCGGAGATTTGATCGGCCACGACCCTGCCTGGGCACCTGACGGAAAATTGTTCTTCAGTAGAGGAAATGACATTTGGGTTGCAGAACATGACGGAAGTTCTCCCCGGAAGCTACTCGCCACGTCAGGCGTCCCGTGGGCACCACAGTTTTCGCCTGACGGGAGGCGCTTCAGCTTCACCGTCTTCAATCCAACAACCTTCACCTTGAAGCTCTGGACCGCACGGCTAGACGGCACTGATCTCCACGAGATCCTGCCTGGATGGGGCAAACCTCCCGCAGAGTGGGGCGGCCGATGGACCCATGACGGCAAGTATTTTATCTTTGCCACACGTCATAACAATGCCAGCAGCCTCTGGGCACTCGCTCAGAAGGTTCGGTTCGGAGCACGATCCGAGACGCCCATACAACTCACCACCGGTCCCCTCTGGATTGCCGATGTTCTTCCCGCCAAGAATGGCAAACAGGTTTTCATCGTTGGCACACAACCGAAAGGCGAACTCGTTCAGGTCGATATGAAGACGGGCCGCTTTGTGCCAATTCTCGGCGGCATCTTTGCAGGCGACGTTGACTATTCTCGCGACGACTCCTGGATCACCTACGTTCTCCGCCCCGAACAAACGCTTTGGCGCAGCCGTCCTGACGGAAGTGAACGCCTGCAATTGACCTTTCCTCCCATGCAGGCAATTCTTCCGCATTGGTCGCCGGATGGGCGGCAAATAGCTTTCGCAGCGAGCAGGCCGGGAAAACCTTGGCGCGTCTTTGTGATCGACAAGGACGGAGGAGTGCCCCAGGCCATTAGTTCGTCCGAAGAATCCCAGACCGATCCATCTTGGTCCAAAGATGAGCAGACAATCGCTTTCAGCCACAATCCTGAAATCGCTTTCAGCCATCCTATATTGCAAGGGGATCAGAGCTATATTGGAATGTTTGACGTGAAATCTCGAGCAATCACCAAGCTTGCAGGGTCTGAACGAATCCTATCGCCCCGGTGGTCTCCCGACGGGAGATACATCGCCGCTCTGGCTGAAGACAATCGCGCATTGACACTCTACGATGTTCAGTCTCGAAAGTGGAAGACCCTGCTACGACGACAACTGCCCTTCGGTTTCATTACCTGGTCTCACGATGCTACTGCCATCTATTTCGACACACTTCTTACAGACCAACCGACAATCTGGCGCTTGCGTGTGCGTGACGCCAAACTCGACCCCATCGTGAATTTGAATTCTTACCGTTTGTATCCGAAGATGTTATCTGCGTTAGGCTCCTGGGGTGGACTTGCCCCCGGAGACGTACCACTGCTCGTCCGCGACATCAGCACTTCGGAAATCTACGCATTCGACGTTGACTTTCCGTAGGTATCAAACTGCTTCCAACTCCTAACAACTCCTAATCCCGCGGTCCCCAGCGTCCACACTCCATCAACCCCAGTCACACGGACCGGGAGTCGTGCCAACTCCCGATACGCCCTCGTGACCAATAGGCCGAGTCAGTCACGGGTTGGTTGACGCAGCGCCGCAGGACATTCCAGCAGGCACACGATAACGATGACGAGTGATAAATCCGCTTCACATTCATTACCCTTGGCGTTTGCCCCAGAAATGGTGCAAATAGGATAATAAACGTGAAGGCCTGTTCTCGCCATTTGTCGGTCGGAATGTGATATCAATGGGCCTTTCGGGGGAGCGCCTTGCTACGTACATCGCTTTATGGGTTGGCGGCTATCGCAACTGCCGTTCAACTCCGGTCTCTGATGTCACACGTGATACGCTTTTCGGGTGTCCCACCCTCAACGACTCAATATGTTGCGCTGGTCGGCTCTGGTCTTCTGGGTATTGCTGCCGTTTTGGAGTGGCGCCAACGTCGCGAGTCTGGGGTGTTCGCTATAAGTGGTGTGCTGTTGTTGTGGCTTTTCTATGGACGCTTCCTGCCAGGAATCTGGGTGCTTCTTGTCTCATACCCCCACAACTTGGATTTCGTCATCAACGTGTTGCCACTAGCACTCCTAGTAATCGCCACCGCATACGCCTGCTCACAAGCAGTCAGGTCAAGCCTGACCAGGCGGGGGACGACGGCTTAGCCATTTTTCACGCTACGTGGGTAATAGGGTTGCGGGGGTACCGGAATTGTAAAGCGTGCAAAGGCCTGTTTACGCCAGTTGAAACCTGTGCAGCACAACACTCGCTGTAGGGTGCTTGACGCAATGGCCTAATATGCTGTCATGTCATTGGATTGGCTGGGAATTCCTGAAGGCTATATCTGCAGCAACTTAGCATATGAGCCGACCGCAAACTTGGTAGTCGCCGAGCTGCAGTCAAGGTCACTCGGTAAAGCATTCCTGCCGACTCGTCTCTTTGCGCGGCGCGTAGACGAGAACGACTACGCGCCCGTGGTCAAATGGGAAAGCAACCTCTCCACTGAGTCAGTCATATTTGCTCAGGACGGAGTGCTCGCGGCATTTAATTCGACTCGTTACACATCAATCGAGGAGGACCATCTGGGCGCACACTGGAACGGTGTCTTTTTGTGGAGACTCGATTCGGGTCAAGTCTCCTCGTGCGTTGATGGCGCTTCACTGGGCGTTCCTGAAGGGTTTTCCCGCGGCTGGGTTACAAAGCTGATGGGATTTTCCATTAATCGCAAGCTGCTTTATGTGCAGGTGGGATTGCAGAATGCCCCAACGGACTTCGGGGTGCAGTATTACATCGCCACTCTTGACCTTGACACCCGGGCGATAGCCACAATCACGGAACTGAGGGGTACGTTTTACTGACTTTTGCAGGATAACTGGCGTGAAATCGCCTTAGCACTTTTCATTTGCCCCGGACCTGTGGCTACTTCCAGAGCCAGCGAAACCCGACAATTATCATGGTCCGTCGGCTCGAGCCAGAAATAACCAGAAATAAAACGACCCGCTTCATTCTGCCCCAGCTACGCGCCCTCGATGCGCGCGCCGAAACAGGTATGCCGCGGGTCGCCGGTAACTGTTGGGATTGACCTAGGGGTGTCACGAGCGCCCCAGGCTAACTCCGGTTCC
>DASSIO010000273.1:0-20622 GCA_035691825.1 Terriglobales bacterium
AACCGCACGCACGTCCCATGGGAGTGGGAATGGAACTCCTCGCGAGCCGAAAAGACGGATCGGAGTTCCCGGTGGAAGTCAGTCTGGGCCCTCTCGTCACAAGGAACGGGGTTCTCGTATCGAGCACTATCGTCGACATCACACTGCGGAAGCAGATGGAACAACAATTCCGTCTCTCCCAGCGGATGGAAGCGATTGGGAAGTTAGCCGGCGGCGTCGCGCATGATTTCAACAATCTGCTTACAGTTATTCTTGGATCCGCTGATGTGCTCCTGGAGAAACATCCTCCTGATCCTCCAGCTAGACGGAAACTCGAACTTATCAGACAAGCAGGCTCCTCTGCCGCGGACCTGACCCGGCAACTGCTAGCGTTCAGCCGCCAGCAAATGCTCCAGCCACGCGTTCTGGAATTGAAAGAGGTTCTAAATCGGGCGCAAAAACTATTGGCTCGCCTCATCGGTGACGATATTTCGTTGACAGTCTCCGTGGAGCCCTCGCTCGGCTGCATCTGCGCCGATCCCGGACAAATCGAGCAAGTCCTTCTAAACCTCGCGGTAAACGCTCGTGACGCAATGCCAAAAGGGGGACGTCTCTCAATCGAGGCGCGCAACATCGATCTAGACGAATCCTATAAGCAGGAACATCACCAAGTGGTTCCCGGCCAATACGTTGTGATCGCCGTGGAGGATTCGGGCTGCGGGATGGATCGGAAAACTCAGGCGCGGATATTCGATCCGTTTTTCACCACAAAGGAACTCGGAAAAGGCACCGGGTTGGGCCTCGCAACGGTCTACGGCATCGTGAAACAAAGCGGCGGATACATCTGGGTCTACAGCGAAATCGGCCGCGGTACTTCTTTCAAGATCTATCTCCCGCGAGTGGAACCGTCCGGGCAAACACCGGCTCCCAAGGAATCTGATAAGTCCTCAGTTCATGGCAGCGAAACGATTCTATTGGCGGAAGACTCCGACTCCTTGCGCGAGATGGCCAGGGATTATTTGGAAAGCATCGGATATAACATCATCGAGGCGGCTTCGGGCAAAGAAGCGCTTGAGCGGGCGCGTGATTTCGCAGGCCCAATTCATCTATTACTGACCGACGTGGTCATGGCGGAAATGGGAGGCCCGGAATTGGCCGAGCAGCTTCTAGCGCTTCGCCCAGGCGTTAAGGTTATTTTTGCTTCGGGCTACACGAATGACGCGATTGCTCGGAACGGCGTTCTCGATACCGCCGTCGTGTTCATTCAAAAGCCGTATCGTCCCAAAGCTCTAGCGCAGAAAATTCGAGAGGTTTTGACTGCGCCGTCCACGAAGGTCAGTAACGACACACCATCTGACTTGCAGACACCCATCAGCGGATGAGCAAAGGAGCACCCCTGAAAGCGGATGCCGGACCAGCCATCTTGATCTTTGTGGGAAGAGAACCACTCTGTATTGATCACAGCGTTAGGACTGAAGTGCCCTAGGGTGTGATTTGAGAGGAAATCAAAACTTACTCTAACAACAACGCTGAACGTAATACTCAGGCATCTCATGATACCAGGACACAAAGAACACTCTCTGCTTGTCTCATGAGTTGCTGGGAGTCGCGTGACGCATTCGTTCGATGATCGTCGATTAAATGAACGCTCGGGTTCTTGCGTCTGTGCGCATCGATTGGAGCATCGTCCTGATCTACCCCCTCGAGTTACCCAGTGCTTCGTAAGCGGAATTCGTCGGCATGCCATACGCGACCCCACTTTCATGCACTACCGGCCGACGTCCCCCGCTCTTATTGCTGCCTTTCCTGCCTCGCGAAATTACCAATCCCTTTGAAAAGAATGGGAAAACTGGTAGGGGCGGTGGGGATCGAAGTAACACAACTTGTTCAATTGAGTTTGAACCTGTGAATCAAGTCCGTGGGAAGCACATTTCCATGCTTATCTCAGGGAATTATCACGACGCCGGTGCCAATCCGTCCGCGAATTTGGTTTCGGAATTCCGGCGCTCAAATCCGGGAACAATTCAGGAACAATAAGAGTCTCTTGGTGTTCCCTTCCGCGATTTCGAGTTCCTTCCTGCTTCCGTAAGTTCTTGAAATTCCGAATCGAGGTGCTCTGTCACGGCAGAGGTCGCGAGTTCGAGTCTCGTCGTCCCCGCCATTCTTTCTAAAGGAGTTATCGGACGTGACACCGAAAACTCCAACCCGAGATTAAACCCGACCTCAGTTTCCCCTCCGAACTCTCGTGCGCTTCCTGTCTTGCTTGATCGCCTTCAAGAACAAGCCTGAGCCTCAAGCTGTCTATCGTTGACCGCGTGAATGTAGCGAGCCGTGGTTTGCGGCTTTGCATGGCGCAGCATTTTCTGCAGGACTGACCGATTGACGTTCGCTCCGCCAAGAAACGTGGCCAAGCTGTGACGCAGATTGTGCCAACCGAACCGCGAGTTGTCGCCCGGAATGACAACGCCAGCCCTGACAGCAGCAGGACGAAGGTAATGCTTCCCGCAGGTAGACGCCGCACGAGGAACTCTGCCCTTCTCGCGACTCGATGCGAACACCCAGTCGCCATCGTTGCTGTAAGGACTTGCCTTTCGCCACTCGTTCAAATGACGAGCAACCAATGGGTGCATCGCCACGGGAGACGTCGAGCCTGTTGTCTTCCCTTCAGTCTCTTTGCCCTTACTCCACGCTCTTCGCACGAGAATCTGGTTGTTGTCCCAATCAATGTCGCGCCATTTCAATGCGAAACACTCCTCGGGACGAAGAGCCGTTGCACCATGAACGAACGCACAGTCGCCGCATCCTTGTCCTGGAAGCGGGCCCCTTTGCGCTCCCGGAATACAATCAGAACATGCCTTACCAAGGTGGCACACCGGATTTTCTCAAGCCTTGGCATTCGCATCCCGCGCTGGCCTATCCCGGACTGCTCTTCGCCGTGGGTGGGCGCTCGCTAGCTTGGGGCGGCTGGTCGCCGCAGATGCTAGCGGCGGAAATCAGCTCGTGGCCTGCGAGTGTGGCGGCAGATTTGGTAAACAAGTACTTCGAAATCTCAAGCGATCAGATCGGCGCGACCGATTCGAACGATTTCATCTTTGGGCGCCTTCACGACGCACTGCGACTACAGCTATTTCAGGCAATGAAAACCGCGGCCAATGTTCCAGCGGCGATGCCGTTCGCGACGCTCCCAGACCATCCGGCCGTTCGCTACTTTAATCAGAGCGCGACACTCGCGGCAGCAGCCGGTGCGGCAGGAGGCACAGTCTCTACCGTTCCACCTCCACCCGTCCCGCCGGACAGCCAATTGCGAGAATGGCTGGGATTTGACCCACGTGACACAACGCCCCGCGCTGACCTTCTGAACTTGTTGAAGCTAGAAGCACCTCTTGCCGTTCAAGCACGCACCGCTTCCGGTGAATTTCCGAACAACAAGTACAGCGCCGTACCTACACTGACGAAAGCCGCACGGATCGCTGCTGGCGAGACAGGCGGAATCGGAACCGAAGCAGACGCGCGGAAACGGCTGATGGTAGTCGCCAAGTGCCACGTGCTCGACATCATTACAGAAACGCAGACTGACAACTGGGTGCGCGACACGGGCGTTCGCGTGCAGGATGCGACCGGCGCCGAACAAGTCATCTCCCTTACGCAGCCTAGTCTGGATGGCCACCAAGGATCGGTCATCATTGCCCTCGGGACAATCGAGAGCACCCGGCTCGCACTGAGCACCTTCAAGGACTCGCTTTCCGGGCGGGCGGCCCAGCGGATGGGCACCAACCTGGTTGCCCATCTTCGCTCCAACCTCACAATCCGCATCCCGATTGCGGCGCTGTCGTCTCTCTCGCGCCATCCAACCGTCAGTCGCTGGAAGTCTCAGCCCTTTTCGTGAAGGGCAAGACCACCATTACCTTCGTAGGGTTCCCGCTGCGCGAAGTTAGTGATTGGCTCAGCAAGTCCCCACAGTGGATCATCAATCGTGCCATCCATTCTTGGCGAATGATCTACTCGCACCGCATTCGCGATGCGAACCGGCTGCGAGTTCACGGGTGGCTGAGATTGACCCGAAAGAGTTCCCGCCGACAACAAGCCGAGCAGCAACAAGCGCGAATTGCGATACGCCAATCGTGTTGGGCTGGGCGCCGGCTTCAACTATCGGCTCGCTTCGAAAACCTGAATCATCGCTGGCGAGGAGCCTTGCCGCCTGACGGCGAGATATAACCGGCCAAGGTCGGGCGAGAAGAAACTCGTGCGTGCCCCTTTCACGGTGGCGATTCGAGCCACCTCTTTGTAGTGGTCGGCGTCTTGTTGTTCAAAAACAGAAATCGCGCCTTCTCCTCCTGAAGCGTAAATGCGTTTGCGTGATTGATCGTAGAAAACGTCGTCGCAATCGCCTACGGCCGAGAGGGTTTGAACGATTTTTCCGCTGCTCGTATCCATTACCAGCAGTCGTGCCGGGAGGCGTGTGACCACGAACAGGCGGTGGTTTTGTTCGTCTAGCGCCATCGGATAGTTATTGAATGACATTCCGGTGCCCCAAGTCGTTAGGACGGTGCCTTTTTGTCGATCCAACACAGCAATTTTTCTCGATTTCGGCAAGTTCACATAGATTCGAGCGCTATTCTTTTCGAGCTGGAAGGACTCTGGGTGTGAATGGAGTTTAATTTCGCCGATCTTTTGGCCGTTACTGTCTAGCTCTCCCAAAGCACCGTCTCCGAATCCGACGTAGACTCGTTCGCGCGAGGAATCGTATCGAAGGTTATCGGCGTCGTCACCAAAATCGACAGTTTTGAGAAGCTTCAGTTGAGTCGCGTCAAATATCTTTACCGTGCCGTCTTTCGAACTTGCGACATACAACCGGTCACTGCCCGGTACGTAGAGCGCACCTTGCGGCTCTTGAAGCCCTGGGATCGTATTCGTGCGTTTGCCCGCCTTGAGATCGATGACCTCAAGCGTGTTGTTGCCAAGGGCAGAAACAAACAACCTCTGACCCTTAACGTCAATCGACATGTGGTCAATGCGTCCTTGCACGTCCGGCAGCTCGATGGCCTTCTCTAGTTTGAGCGGCTCGGTCGATTGAGCTCTCACCAAGCTTGCCGAGAGAAGCAGCAATATAGCCAGTCGCATTTGTGATCCTTTCCTCAGGGATTGCTCGGAAATGCTGTAACAGCCTCATAGACGATCATGCGCGCCACAGGCTGGCCATGCTCCTGTTGCTCCGGCGCGTAAACGCGATGTGTCGTTGAATCCACTGCAAGGCTATGAATCATTTTCTCTACGGCGAAATCCTGAAGCTTCTGATAGTGGTCCGCATCCTGCGCGCGAAACACAGAAATGAATCCACTGGAACAAGCGACATAGATTCGGCCCAGGCCGGGATCGAATTTTACAACGTCGGCACCTGCCGGCATGGGAAGGTGAGCGATCGATTTGTGCGTGTCTAACGCAAAGACGGTAAACGTTCGATTCCGACTGCAAAGGATGAATGCACGATGGTGTTCCGAATCAACCGCCATGCCATGATTGAATTGGCAGCCATCCACGGGATATTTCCCCAACAACGTGTCCGTTGCCGGATCGATCTCGGCGATTTCATTTGTGCTTCGGAGATTTACGTAGACCTTGCGTGCCAGTGAATCATATTGCGGCATGCCCGTTTCGCTCGGGAATTCTATAGTTTTGACAATCTCATCTTTGTCGACGTTCACGACCGCCACTGCCTTCCCCAAAGTATTCGAGACATAAACCTTATGAAAAGGAGCGGCATACGTGCTCCCGTTCGGCTTGGCCGCGGTTGCCAAACGCTTGACTACTGTCATCGAATGCAGATCGACAATACCGATCTTCTCTTCGCCCCAATCGGATGTGTAAATCTTGCGCGTTTCAGGAACGAATTCGAGGCCAGTGATACCGGGAACACCGGGGATCGCTTTGACCAACTTGTTTGTCTTCATGTCGATCACGTACAGAATCCCTGGGCCCAAATGAGCCGAAAGCAGAAATTGATCCTCATCGTCTATTGTCAGGTAGTCGAAGCGCTGGCCTTTGGGACCGGGGAGATCTATCGACGCGATCTGCTTCAACGCCTGCGACCATGCGCACAACGGAAGTAATAGGCCCAAGCAACCGAGCGCGGCGATGCGGACAATGCGTCGAGGCGTTTTTTCCATTTAGTCTCCTTCTTCCGGGGGCCGAACCGAAACGAACTCGCGGTAGAGGATGAGATCGTAGGCGATCTTGAGGGTTCCCGCGATGAAGAAGGGAACGTCGACAAGAAGCGGCCGCGAGAATAGGAGACCAGCAAAGATGGGACTCATGGCGGCGCCTGCAGTCCGTGCGACTCCCGTGATTCCGCCCGCCGCCGACCGTTCCTCAGGACGAACCACCGCCATCGTGTAAGACTGTCTCGTAGGAACGTCCATCTGGCTGATACTGAATCGGATGAGCAGCACCGCCACGGCGAGCGCGAGGTTGGGCATCAGTGGCACGAGGATGAGGAGCACGTTCGATGGCAAGTGGGTCACCACCATCGTCTTCACTAGTCCAATGCGAGACGCGAGGCGCGAAGCGACCAGCGCCGAAATTCCCGCCAGAATATTCGCCCAGAAAAAAATGACGCCCAGCTTCGCTGAAGGAACGCCGAACCGCAGATAGAACCAATAGGCGGCGAAGCTTTGCACTACAAAACCTCCGCCAAAGGAGTCGAGAGCGAAAAGGCTCGACAATTTCAAGATGATCGAACGCGAACGGCCAACGCCAAGAAAATGCTTCGTGGAAACTGCCGCAGTAGTTTCCGTCCCAGACTGCGCAACCTCTGCGGACGACGACAGCCGCGTGAAGAGAAAGACGAGTGCCAGACCGAGAGCTGCATACGCAAGAACAACCAATCGGTAGCTACCGGAATTGGAGAGAGAGGCTTTCTGCGCAAGTTCTGCCGCCGTACCCCCGCAGAGGGCTCCGAGCGCCGTTGCAACCGAGCCAGCCAGCGTATACCACGCGAATACCTCCGTGCGGCTCCGCGCCGAAACCACGTGCGACAACGCCGCCTGTTCAATCGACAGGAAAGGTCCCACTTCGTGGCCGCTCGGACTGATGACGCCGATTGTACCGGCGATGATGAGGAAGAGAAAGTTTCGTGTTGAAGCGAACGCTATGCCAGCCCCTACCATTAGAATTGCACCGATAATCAGCATGCGTCGCCGTCCGAAGCGGTCGGCTCGCGTCGTCAGCAGAAGAGAGATGGCCATATCCCCGGCCAGCGTAAGCGTCAGAAGAAGGCCAACTTGGGCTTCCGTAAGCCCAAGGCTGACCAAGTAAAAGACGAGTACGACAGACAAGGCTCCGTAAGCAAAGAGCCTCATGAAGCGCGTCAGAAACAAGACCACGCCGTCCCTTGGCAGGGCGCGCAGCGGCTCCGGTATTAAGTCCCCCATCACAATTGGCAATCCCTAGCGGACATTCAACGCTTCGTACACGACCATTCGCGCTACCGGCTTTCCGTCCTCTTCCTGTTCCGGTGTGTAGAGACGATGTGTTTGCAAGTCCACCGCCACCGAGTGCACTGCGTGCTGGACGCGAAAGTCTTCGAGCTTCCGGTAGTGGTCGGCGTCGTCCTCGTGAAAGACGGAAATTGCACCGCTGTAGCACGCGACATAAATCCGACGCACGCCCGGGTCGAACTTGATGACGTCCGGTCCGTCGGCGAGCGGCAGAAACGCAATCGGAACGTGCTTGTCCAGATCGAAGACGGTCATCAACTCGTTTCCTTCGCAAGCGAGGAACGCGCGGTGATGCTCCGGATCGAGCGCCATGCCATGGTTCCCTTTGCATTTCCCGACCGGATATCGGCCCACAACCGTATCGGTGGCCGGATCGATCACCGCGAAAATGTCCTGGTCCTGCAGGTTCACATACACTTTGCGCGCGACCGGGTCGTACTGCGGCATCCCTGTTTCGCTCTCGAAGTGCAGCGTTTTCACGATCTCGTCTTTCGTCACGTCGACGACCGCTTCGGCTTTTCCGCGCTCGTCCGACACATAGAGTTTGTGGAAGGGAGCGGCATACGCGCTACCGTCTGGCTTCGCCTCGGTTTTTAGTTTCTTGACGACTTTCATCTGCTTCAGGTCCACGATACCGATCGTGTTGTCGCGGGCGTTCGAGGTGTAGAACTTCTTGAGTTCGGAGACATACTCGACGCCTTCCGCGCCGGGAGTGTCCTTGACCGTGGCTACGACCTTGTTTGTGCGCAGGTCGATTACGTAGGTCTGGTCCGCGGCGAGGTGAGCGGAAATCAGGTAGTGGTCGTCCGGGTCAATCGTGAGGTAGTCGAAACGCTTTCCCCCTGGACCCGGCAGGTCGAACTCCGCTATTTTCTTGAGCGTGGGGCCGCTCGATTGAGCAGCCCCTGTGGGTGTAAGTGTCGGAGCGAGTGCTAGAGCCACAAGCACCGCACCACCTAACGTTAAGTGCGTTCCAGTCATTTCCCATTCCTACTTGATCGCGATGTGGCTGAGGGCGGCCTTTATTCCCGCAGCGACGGAGGCAGTATTGTCGGCGGCCCAGAAGTGCATGAAGAACAGGCGAGGCTGCTCCGTAAGCAAGTGGCTGTGCAGTGCCGTAATTGAAATATGATGCTCTTCCAGAGCTGAAATGACCGGGTTGACCTCATCAGCTGTGAGCACAAAATCGCCTGTCGTAGCGACTTTGCCGGCTCCCGCTTCTTGAAAATTGATGGACTCTGCTACCCCTTGGGGAGAAGCGAGTGGCATGCCGCTTTCCGTAATTTCCCCGGAACGCGCCAAGCCGAAAGAAAGTACTCCACCCTTGAATGCGCCCTGCCGCCCTATCGTGTCGTTCACTGCTTTGACCCACTCTGGAGGAGTGGCGGGCTCAGGTGCCGGCGCTGCAGGCTTTTCGAGAGGCGTCTTCGAGACGGCGAGAGCGGCCTTAAGCGAAGCGGCAATCTGAGCTGCGCCACCGTGGCCCATGTAGTGCATGTACATTACGTGCGGGGTCTCACCGAGAAGATGATTATGCACAGCCGTGATTTCGAAACCTGCAGAGCGCAATTTCTCCATAACAGGGTTGACTTCGGAGTCGAGCAGCACCAAGTCTCCCATCACCGAAGCGTTTTCGTCCGTTCCCGAAAAAGCGGCCCACGACCCGAGCGCCAAGCCAGCTTTAACTGACACGCCGTGAACGGTCACATGCAAGTCGGTCCGAGGAAAACCCACTCTATATACTTCCCCTGCTTTCTGCCCCGAACGGCCGAGAGCCTGGTCAATGGCTGAGGTGTCCAACCCCTGGCTTCTCACGGCGAGCGGGACGAGCAGCAAAACACCCCCGAGAACCAAACAACGTACGCTTCCATTCATAACTGCCTCCTATTCTCAACAACGAAATTCAAATACGCGGCTGGTAAGCTTATTTCGACGGCACCTGCTGCTCTGCTTTAGCGAGTTGCGCATTCACTCGAGTCCCTGGGCGCAGTTCATCCGTTCCTCGCACGGCAATCTCGTCTCCCTCGCGCACATCACCAAAAACCTCGATTAGCTTTCCTTCTACCTCCCCAGTGTTGACGTTGATCCATTCGGCATTGCCATTGCGAATGCGAACCACAAAAGTGGCCTCCGTGGTTCGCGCAACGGAAGAATTCGGAACGAAGAGTGTAGGTTCAGAGCGCCGGACTGGCCACAAGACTTCAGGAAACATTCCCGGTGATAATCGGCGGTCACCGTTGTTGACATCGAGTTCGACTGGCATCGTCCTGGTCTTCACGTCCACGGCGTGGGCGATACGCGAGACGGTCCCCGTGAAGGTTTGGTCTGGGAAGGCGGGAACAGTGAATTCCACTTTGGCGCCGTCCACCGTGCCGGCTGCATACTTTTCAGGTACAGGGACAACCAGCCGCAGACGATTGGCCTGTTCTACTCTCACCATCGGTGCCTGAGCGTCAGAACCACCGGCAGGCCCCACCAATGCGCCTGGATGAACGTTTCTCTCAGTGACTACGCCATCGAATGGGGCGCGAACCTGCAAATAGCCTTCAATTTCGGTAATCGAGTTCAACGCGGCCTTAGCTGCATGTGCGCCTTCGCGCGCCGCATCCACGCGCGCGTGGTCTGCCTCGACGGCCTTTTGCGCCACTTCCAAGTCGTTGCCAGCCACAACTCCTGGCGTAGCAGAAGCAGCCTTGAGTCGTTCATAGGTGCCTTGGTCGGAAGCGAGCTTGGCTTCCGCCTCCACGCGCTGTGCTTCCGCGCTTTGTAATTTCGATTGTGCTTCGGCGCGTTGCGCCGCCAGCTCCGGCGCCACAAGGCGGGCCATCAATTGACCGGACTTGACGATTGAACCACGGTCTACGCTGATCGAATCGACAAATGCCGTCACTTTTGGATACACGGCCACGACCTCATACGGCTGCAGTTCGCCAGGCAGCCGCATTGAAATGGAAAGTTTGTGGGACGCGACTTTGACTACGTCCACCGTCGGAACGGGCTGCGCAGCTGCCATCGTGTTTGCGCTAGGCGATCCCGAGTTCGAGTTGCACGAGCCACAAAAGGCGACAATCGCGCTGAAGCAGAGGATCTTGGGAAAGAAGTTGCGACTCATTGAGCGCCCCCTGTAGGGTTCGGAGTTTCGGGTTGGTGACCGGCATAAATGCTTTGTGGGTCATCCGGGTCTAGAGAAGGAGACGTAGTTCCCGCTCGGCCTTGGATGATGGCAAATACCAGGGGCAGGATCAGAAGAGTAGCAAGGGTCGCAAATGCGAGGCCGCCAATGACGGCTCGCCCCAAAGGCGTAGTTTGCTGACTACCTTCGCCGATGCCTAGGGCCATTGGAATCATGCCTGCGATCATGGCCATGCTAGTCATCAAAATGGGCCTCATGCGCGTCCTAGCCGCGTGAATGCCAGCGGCCATCGCTGGATTGCCCGAACGGCGATACTCCTCCGCGAACGTGACCAGCAGAATCGCATTCGCGACCGCAACGCCAATCGCCATAATCGCGCCCATGAAGGATTGGGTATTCAAAGTAGTGCCCGTAATGAGGAGCACGAAGAGCACCCCACAAAGGACGGCCGGAACGGTGGACAGGACTGCAAACGCGAGCCTCAGCGATTGAAAGTTCGCCGCGAGCAGCAGATAGATTACAAGCACAGCGAGGAGCAATCCGATGCCCAGGTTGGTGAGAGTCTGCTTCATAGGACCGATTTGGCCGCGTACACTGACTCGCACGCCTCGAGGGGGTGCTCCCGCGCGTTTGATAGCGTCATCCAATTGATTGGAGACGCGACCGAGGTCTTCCCCGGAGATATTCGCAGTGAGCGTAACCATTCTCTGGCCATTCAAGCGGTGATATTCGCCTACGACTGTCCCATAGGCTACCTGGGCGACATCGCCGATAAGTGGATGCGAGTCTCCACCCTGAGAAAGAGGAATGTGTTCGACCTCCTGAATGGAAGTCATGTTGGCCTGAGGAATCTGAACCTGCACTTGATAGGCAACTCCCGAGCGCGGATCGGCCCAATAAGTGGGCGTGACGAACCGGCTGGACGAAGTGCCCGCGA
Source organism: Terriglobales bacterium (assembly GCA_035691825.1). Classification (GTDB taxonomy): domain Bacteria; phylum Acidobacteriota; class Terriglobia; order Terriglobales; family Acidobacteriaceae; genus Gp1-AA122. The sequence goes on from DASSIO010000273.1 coordinate 11,543, forward strand.
GAAACGACCGGCCGACGTTCGCAGCTGTCAGGCCGAGTTGCCCCGCGCGTTCGCGATCCACATCGACGTTGATGCTCGGATAGTCTAACGGTTCATCATATTGAAGGTCGCGGAGAGCGTGGATTTTGCTCACCTCGTCCCGCACCTTTTGCGCGAAAGCCCGATCTGCACCCAAGTCTGGGCCGCCCACGCTGATTTCTACCGGCGTGGGGGCGCCGAAATTCATGATTTGAGTGACGATGTCTCCCGCTTCGAAGGAGAATTGGCAACCTGGAAATTCTCCGGGCAGCGTACTCCGCAATTTCTCTTCGAACTGGTCCACGGGAATGTCTGCTTTGGGATTCAAAGCGACTCGCAGTACAGCCTCATGCTGGCCACTCGTCCACAGATAGATGGAATTGATTGGGTAACTCGGCGGAATAGCTCCCACGTAGCCTAGCGTGATCGAGACGTTCCCAGGACCTGCTGCTTCTTGGATATCGCGAAGTACGTCAAGCGAGAGCCTTTCGGTGGTTTCCACACGAGTCCCAATGGGCGCGCGAAAGCGGAGGAGAAGCTGGCCGGAAGGGACGCGAGGAAAAATTTCTCGACCCAAATAGGGCCCCAAAAAAACCAAGATGAGAACAGCAACCAAGACATAAGCCGAAACAATCAGGCTCCTCATTCGCGACAATCTTTCAAGCGCGCGAGCTAGTTTCGCTTGCCAGCGCGAAAGCAGCAAAGGAACTTCCTGTTCCACACGCAAATGTTCGCGAAGAATCCATGTGGAGAGCACGGGAACCAATGAACTGGACAAAAAGTACGACGCAGCCATCGCAAAGCCTACCGCCAATGAAAGGGGCACAAAAAGAGACCGGGAGACGCCGACCATAAAAAACGACGGTACAAATACGGCCAAGACGCACAGCATTGCGAGTAGACGCGGAACCTGGACTTCCTTGCTCGCCTCCAAGACGGAGCGCGCTCTCCCCCGCCCTTGCGTCAGGTGACTGTGAATGTTTTCCATCACGACGGTGGATTCGTCGACGAGAATGCCAACAGCGAGAGCCAGACCTCCAAGAGTCATAATGTTGATGGTCTGTCCAGCGCCCCAGAGGGCCACTACAGCCGTAAGGAGTGCAAAAGGAATAGTAACGACCACAATGAGCGCGCTACGCCAGTCGCGCAGGAACAAAAGAACCATCAGGCCGGTCAGGACAGCGCCGAGAATTCCTTCCCTAACAACCGACAGCAAAGAATTGCGCACGTACGAAGATTGGTCAAAGACGTAGTCGATCTTGATATCGGGCGGGACTACAGATTGGAAATAGGCGAGGTTGTCCTTTACCTCATTCACCACAGTCAGTGTGGAAGCGTCGGCGCGTTTTGTGACAGGAATATAGACGGTACGGCGACCGTTCACTTCAGCGTATCCGGTGAGGATGTCGCTCGAATCTTCGACGGTGCCAATGTCACGCAAAAAAACGGTGGGCCCTGCGCCCGTGCGGATGGGCAGGTTTTGCAGATCCTTGATGTTGGAGACGACCGCGTTGATGGGTGTCAGCCGCAGGAGGTCACCGGTGCGCACATTTCCCGCCGGGATCACGGTATTGCCCGAACTCAGGGCCTGAATAACCTCTTCCGGCGCCATGCGATACGCGCGCAAACGGTCAGGGTCGACGCTTACGACGATGGTGCGTTGATTGCCACCGAACGGAGGCGGGGCGGAAACTCCCGCCAGAGTTGCAAATAATGGACGAACGCGGTTCAGCGCAAGGTCCTGGATCTCTCCGACGCTGCGCGTTGCACTGGAAAATACCAAATATCCGACCGGCACACTGCCTGCGTCGAAACGCATGATGAACGGAGAAACGGTGCCAGGGGGCATGAAGGCGCGAGCGCGATCGACGTATCCGACCGTTTGTGCCGCCGCCTGGCTCATGTCGGTGCCGGGATGGAACGTCAGCTTCAGCAATCCGACGTTTTGGATCGATTTGGATTCGACGGACTCGATGCCGGTGATGTAGAGGAAGTGATATTCGTAGTAGTAGACCAAATATCCTTCCATCTGCGCTGGAGACATGCCTCCGTAGGGTTGCGCCACATAAATAACTGGCAGATTCAGATTCGGAAAGATGTCGACGGGCATGCGCGTGAGAGCCAGAATCGAGCAGAGAGCCACACCGATTACCAAGACGATGACACTGATCGGGTGCCTCAATGCAGAGCGTAGCAGCCACATAGTTAACGCACTCCTTGAGCCGCGTCGCGCAAGGATTTCAGAAACGGAGTGAGATCGCCTTGCGCCGCGACCACGGAAGCCAAGTTCTGCCAGACAGCCAGTCGCGCGAGCGCGTCGTCAGTTTCCGCTTGCACCAGTAAGCTCTGAGCGTCAGAGACATCCACGAGCGTCGCGAGCCCGGCCTGATAGCGCGCGCGTTCCTGTGTCTCCGTCGTGCGCGCGGCGTCGAGTTCAAGCGGAGTGTTCTCCGCCACTTTGCGCGCGCCTTCGAGCGAAGCTTGTGCTTTGCGCAACTGTCCCGTTAGGTCCTGGAGCGTTTGGTCGTAGCGGGCTTGTTCCGCGCGTTCGCTTGCCGCTTCGACCTCTTTTCTTGATTTGATCGAGAAGATGTCGAACACCGGGAAAGTGACCGTCACGCCCGTCGCCCAATTTGCGCGGTCTGGACCCAATCCGTCCGTTCCTCCGAGGAATTTGCCGCTCGGATCGAAACCGCTGCCGCGTCCCATTACGACGGATTGGAGATAGAGCTTCGGATAGTAGGAACGATCAAGCGCGCGCACGAGCGACTGCGTCTCCTGAACGCGGGCCTTCTGTGCTTGGGCAATGGGGTTCGCTGAGAGCGCAGTTGCAGGAGGCGCAGTCGCGGGCAGAGCCCCGAACGCCGCGCTTTCCCGTACCTCGACGTTCTGATCGGCAATCCCCAGAAGATTCGCAAGAGCCGCCCGGCTGATCCCTGTCTGCTGCTGGGCCCTCGCCAGATTCACACGTGCCCGAGCCAATTCCGCGTCTGCTCGGGATGCATCCGCGCCAGCTCTAAGCTGGTTGTCCACGAGGACGTGAACGGATTTATTAAATGTTTCGCGCCGTTCCACATCTGCTTGCGCGGCACGGACCGTTTGTTCCGCCGCGAGTAATGTGATGTAGGCGTTGACCGTGGCGACACTCACATCAAGCCTCGTCAGCGAGGCCTCCGCCGACGTGCGGTTCTGCGCCGCGCGCGCCGCGTCCACTCTCGCTCCCCGATAACCGAAGTCGAGAGGCTCCCAGGAAAACAAAAGCCCGGACGCGGTTCCCCAGGCACTTTGGTTCGAAGGCGAGGTAGAGACCGGCCCTGTAATCGGAGCGATTACGGAGTTCGGTAGGGTGAGGCCGGTAATATTGTTGTCCGTGGCTCTATTCGACTGCCAGAGAACATCCGTCCGAGGCAAGTAGCTCGTTCGTGCGAGGCCCACACCTGCCTCTGCCGAGCGGAAACGTTCGAGCGAAGCCCGCACTGCCGGATAGTTCTTGAGCGCAAAATCCACCGCATCTTCGAGTGTAAATACTCTTGTCTCTTGCTGGTCCGACTGCGCCGATGCAGGCACGCTCGCGGCCACCATCAAAATCACACTTATCCCCGTTTTCCAATACATGCGATGATTTGCAAGCACGTCAGTCTGCTCCTCAGTTTACTTCGGTGGTGCGTGGTACAGTCCTTCGATGAGTTCCATCCCACGCTCCAGAAGTTTGTCGTCTGGAATTCCTTGCTGCGCCCAGCCTTTCAAGATTTCGTCCACTCCGTAGCCCTCCTTGCGGCCGAACCGGTCATCCGCAAGATCTGCGTCGTGAATCATTTGCCCGATCACAGCAACCTTCGGGTCGCGGACCTGAAATTGTTTTGTGAGGGTTTCAAACGTGCAGTCATCGCCGCGATGTCCGAACCCTCCTTCATGAAACATGTCGTACGGCACGGCTCCACTCGGCACGCGATTCTCCGGCGCAAAAGCAAAGTGGCCTTTCGCGTCAATAAAGTTGCGGATAAGCCAGGCAGACGCACACCGGTCGACGCCCGGTCGTGGCCTCGTCACCCACACCCTACCCTTGTATTTTTTCGGATCGATCTTGGTGGTCGCGCTCCCGGACTTGGCCGCGTTCGACCTTGTCGCCTGCTCGAGCAATTCCTGAACGCGTTTTTGCAGCGGGCTGTCGAAGAAGTCGACCTCCACGATTTCCTGAAACCGGTTGCGCAATCGGCTGAGGCGGCCCGCCCCTTTTCCTTCCACGCGCGTCGAGGAGAAAGCGTGCAGCTCGCGGATCAACTCCTGGTACTCCCGTGCACGCGCTTCTGCGAAACGGCCGATCAGCTGCGGCCTCGAGAGATTGTCGATGGAGTCCACATGAACCACCGATGCGTCTCCTCCGTACTTCCTGATCGCCGTCGCGAGCCACTGAAAGCGCTCTTCATTGCTCGAGTTGTTCGGAAGCAGGTAGCCGGAATTCCCGAGCGGCACGGTTCCGTAGCGCTGCAGCTTCCGCCAAATCTCCACGCGCTGGCTTGCGCGCTTCGTGGATAGCGTGAACGTCAGCAGCAGCCACGCGCTCTCGCTCATGCGTCGTACGGCCATTTCTACTTGATGTTATATCTGTAACGACGGAAAGGTCAAGAAGCTGTGATCGACACAGACGGCGCGAACATTCAGTCGGTCGTCTCAGGAATTTACTGCACGGCAGATTCGCGAGTCCGGCCCTGTCCTACAACCTGAAGTTGCTCGCGGAGTGCGTGCTCCTGCGCGGCAAGCGGCATGAACTCTTCATGCCAGAACTGGGGGCGTTCCGCATCGGGCAGACCGGCCATGGCATGGACAACAGAACTCTCTCGTTTCGTGATGTCGTTGATTTGACGAACGAGCCTGATGATCTCCGACATCTTGTCCCGCGTCTCCGGGTGATGTTTTCCCCGCAGCTTCTGAATATCTAGTAGCCCTCGATGGCTGTCGCGCTCGCGGGCGTAGTCATAGAGATCACTGAATTCTTGCAACTTCTCGTCGTACTTTTTCTGGATGGGCTCGATTTGCGCGAACGCGGCGATGGAATCGTTCGTCGTAGTTAGGTCCGCGTCCTTGATAGAGGTGATCTGACCTCCAAGCCCGAGAAGTTCAGATTGCGCTCGCTCAATCTGCGTATCGGGGGGATTCTCCAATACTTTCGCTCGTTTGGCATTCCGCAAGCTCGGTTGAATCAGCATGCCAATTCGAACTCAGCCAATCAGGGTATGCGGAGAGCAATAGTTCAGGTCCTCTCGTCGCACCAAACCCGAAGGAATTTGTTCGTCTTTGGGTTGGGATTTCTGCCGATTGAAGGCAGAGTCCATTTCTTGGTCCATTCGTGGTCCAATAGTTGTTACCGGGGTTCCAAAGCGCGGTTTTGGTAGCCATCCGTGCCGCGTAGTTTCAAGCAGTTACCAAAAGATGGTGCCTGTCACGGCAGAGGTCGCGAGTTCGAGTCTCGTCGTCCCCGCCATTCTTTTCAAAAGAGTTGTCCCGATTTCTCTGAAGCCAAATAGGGTACAAAAGCAGAGTCGAGTACGTGTGCCGGAAGGTATGCGATCCAATGCGCTTGGTGAGCTCCAGCTTCTCGGTACCGGACGGATGTCCCGGCGCATCAGCTGTTGTCCCCAGTACGGATTTTTTCCGCCGCTACTCGGACTGGCAAACACCCAATGCTGCGCCTCCTTGTAGGGGTTCTGCTGGCGCCAACCCTTGAGAGCCTCGATCAGGTCCTCGTGAAGTGGAATGGCCTTTTGAGAGGCCTCGGTCTTGCAGGAGCCGACCACCTGACCTACCACCGATCGCGTCACTCTCAGCTTTCCAATTTCTAAATCAATATCCTGCCATTTCAGACCGAACAGTTCGCTCTGTCGCAGTCCGGTGCTTACGTCCAAGATCACCAGGATTCTCTCGCGGCAATAACGCTGCCAATAAATGCCGTACCTCTTCAGTCGTACGTACATTGGGAGCATTGCGGCGTTTGGCGCATTGGCGCACTCATTGGATAGGGTTGCCATCGAAGAGATCGTACCGGCCTGCATGGTTGAATAGCACACTCATCACATTGCGGATTTTCGCGCGCGTGGTTCGTGCGCGTTGCACACTCGCCAGCCACAACTCCACTTCTCTGGCCTTGATGTGCTGCAGAGCATTTTGTCCCCAGCACGGCACAATCTATTTCGTCAAGTAGCCGGCATACGCTTTTTTGGTGGAGCAGGTTATCCGCATGTTGCTGTCGAGCAATTGCCGTTGACGAAAATGGTCCGCTAACTCTGCCACGGTCATCAATCTCGTCTTCGTGCGGATGGCGTGCGAGTTGATTTCCCTTCGTAGCCCCGCCGTCGCCTGGTTCGCCGCTCGTTTGTCATGCAGTTGCTCCCCCGTACCGAGAATGATTCGACGGTGTATCCTCCTGCAGCTTGGACCCGACTCCCACCATCGGTAGCACCAACATCCGGACTCCGTTTCCGTTGCTCGCTGCTAAGGCTGCCGTGTTGCATGACGCCTTCCTTTCTTGCCTGAATAGGCTGTGCTGAGGTCTTGAACCGGCGATTGAGAACTGGGGCAGACAGAATGCGCTGCGAGGACGTCGAGACGGTGGCTACTGCCGCGGCAAAGCAGTAACAGCGAATCGTCGGAGGTACAGAAAATAACCGGCCCCTTGAAGGCATTAGGGGAGGTGAAACCTGTCGTAGGTTCTGCTCTGCAGCGGTTGGATTGACGCATTACTTCGGGGTAGACGTCAACCGGAGTAGTCGCGATCACTTCCTACAAGCCGGCTTGTCGGTACTAATCTCGCTGGGTCTAGAATCAGATGCAAAAATGCAAGTACGTGCTCGAAATTCAAAAATTGAACTTTAAGCTGAACTGAACAATTCGAGGATTATTGCTCGTAGAAATGATGCGACCAAAATTGCCGGCATTAAGTACCTGTCCCGTTGTGGGGTCGATACGGCCACCCGAAGCAACGAGAGCATTCAGGTTGCTGATGGGATTGGCGAAATTCGGATGATTGAACAGGTTGAAAAACTCAGTGCGAAATTCGAAGGCCCGAGATTCAAAGACAGGGAAAAGCTTTGCGAGAGAAAGGTCCAAATTAATTTGTCGAGGGCCCCGCAAGCAGTTTCTTCCGACATCCCCTATATCCGTACCAGCGGCGCTGGCTCTCGCGATTCCACCGGAACTTGGAATGGCCTGGCCTGTCAGCACAACCCGTCGAGCAAAAACTGTTGGGTTGAAAAAATAACCGGCAAGCGCGTCTTGGGTCGCGTTTTTACAAGCAATTCCCGCTATGAGGCTTGGTCGTGCCAATGGGTTTGCTCCGTTCGCTAGTCCATATAGCGAACCCGCCCCAGTATCCTCGATGTCGATAGGAAGGCCTGACATAGCGGTGAGAATAGCTGAAGATTGCCAGTTCCAAAATGCTAGCCGGCCAGGACCCGATTGCTCAGTGAATACAGGGTTGGGTATTTCCCAAACATAGCTGAACACAAATCGATGCGTACGGTCGAAGTCGGATGGGCCACGATTTGCCCTTGGATCGTTCTGATCGCCAAGGATCGGACTAGAGTCGTTCACCGCTCCCGTATTGACCACGCCCGAGATTCCTGCGCCGCCACCTATCCCGGAAGCATTATCTAAAGATTTGGCGTAAGTATATGCGGCCAGGAATTGCGCTCGGTTGGAAGGTTTTGCTATGACGGTCACTTGGAGTGAATTGTAAGAAGAATCGGCGCTAGATTCAGTCAGACTGAATCCGTTGATCGAAACGCCCTGCAAGGGCGCACGAAGCTGGGCATCAGCAGGAGAATCCATGGTGAACACTTGGCCCGTCACGACATTCGTCACCGGATTCTGTGGACTCGCAAGCTGGGCTTGATTGATGGCCACCTGACGGAACAGTTTCCTGCTACTGGCACCCACGTATGCCGTTTGCAGAACAAGATTCTTCGCCAGTGCGGTTTCTAGGCTCACGTTGTATTGCTGAACGTAGGGTGTATGCAGCCCACGGTCAAATGCTGGACCCGCTAATGGAATAGGAGGAACGAAGGTTGGGAACTGATTCTGGGCGGGCACATCGAAGAAAGGAGTGTCGAATGGGGCGCCATTCCGAACGCCCAAGATAAACGTGGGAGGCAGTTGAGCGCTAGCCGAGGCATAGGCAAACGTCGGACGTGAGTAATAGACGCCGTAACCACCGCGAAGGACCAAAAGGCTTGAAGGCAGAAGCGCGTACGCGAATCCGATGCGCGGAGCTAAATTGTTTGGGTCGATGCTTCCAATCACATACTTGCTCCTTTTGGCCGTGCTGGGCAAGGCAAGGCTTGAAATGGCGTTTCCAGCTTGGACGAACCCGCCGACTGGCGGCCCAATAGGGACGCCATTCTGCACCCGCGGTACATAAAGCGCCGGATCGAACGTGGCGAGTCGTCCGCGAGTGTCGTAAACCGGCAGATCGAGTTCATATCGAAGCCCCAGGTTCACCGTAAGCGATGGCGACAGTTTCCAATCGTCCTGAACGAAAAAGTTATAGTCCCACGCGCGCTGACTTCGGTCGGTGAGCCCGCTTCCAAATGTCGAAACCTGAGTCGCTCCGGTCAAGAAATCGTGGAAGCTCTGAAAGTCAATTTGACCACGGGTAAAAGTCTGTGCAGTAAAGTTGACGCCGTTGAATCGAATTTCTGCGCCGGTTGAGAGTGTGTGCCTTCCTCTCAGTATTGTGAGCGAGTCGGCGAGCGTGCCCACAAACACGCGCGTCGGGCTGACGCTCGTCGGAGTGCCGATAATCACTCCGCCCGCTGCAGGGGCAATTCGGATCAAGGACAACCCAGGCAGTGCGCTCGAATTCGCCCTTGAAATGCCAACTTCCGCATCGGTGACGGGCTCTTGCGGCAAGGTGTTGTTGCTATTGAACGCATAACCGAGGTGGAGTTCGTTCGTCAGTTTTGGATGGAAGGAGTGGATATCCTGAATGCTGATCAGACGATTGTTGAAAGTCTGATCGGCTCCGAACCCGGGAACATTGGGCCCTGTGCCCCGAAAACTGGGCAATG
>DASSIO010000274.1:0-3131 GCA_035691825.1 Terriglobales bacterium
CGTCCGCGCGATCCTGTCGTCCAGACTGGCATCCGCAATCGGGGCTTGAACGGCAAACCCGATGCCGCCTTCCGTCAGCGCGCTCATCTGTGCCGCCCCGAGGTTGGACGTCATGAAGATCAAGCATTGGGAAAGATCCACTTGGCTGTTGTCGCCTAGCGTCAAGCTGGCTTTGTCGAGAATTCCCAGCAGCAGCTGCCACAGCGCCTCCGACGCCTTTTCGATCTCGTCGAACAGCACGAGGCTGAGTTTGAGTTTCTCCGTGTGCCACTGGTTGAGGGCAGCTTGCGTCAGCAGAGCAGGGGTTTGTCCGTGTCCGATGTACCCAGGAGGCGAGCCAATCAGCTTGGCAATTTCATGGTGTTCCTGGAATTCGGCGCAGTTGACTTTTATGAACGCATGCGGATTGCCCAAGAGAGCCTCGGCGACCACTTCGACCAGGTATGTCTTTCCCGAGCCGGTCGGCCCGAGAAAAAGCAAGTTGCCCACCGGGCGATCCGGCGAAGCCATGCCGGCAAGAAAGATCTGATAGAGTTCCGTCACCGCCTCAATGGCGGCATCCTGCCCGACGACTTTTCTGCGAAGGAAGGCCTCAAACTCCCGCGTAGTTTCGCCATGACGTGTGGCATCAAGCGCCTGTCCCTCCGCTACTTCCACAAGCGAGGTAGAAGCGCCGCTTTGGGATTCGTCGCGCATACCCCATTTCCGTCCTATCGACGCAGATGCCTGACACCTGGCAGACAGAACCTAGATGTTGTGTAGCACAGATGGGTCTTGTCCTGCCGTGATCATCCTCACCAGCGGGCGTGCGTCAGCAATAACCCTTCAAAGAGAAAAGGCGCGCTTCGTGTAGGTTCGTGATGCTCAGTTGGCTCGCCCTGTCGGGGTTTCCTCAATCTCGCGTGCCATTGTGAGAAGTCGAGTAGTGACCTGAGCCATCCGCTGGAGCTGCTCATCGGCCATTTGAACCCGTGCGCGAAGCAGTTCCCCTTGCCCTGGTTCTGAACGCAGTAGTGCCAGCAGGTTGACGAGCGCCTGCATCGGATTGTGCAGCTCATGGGCGACGGTGTTGACCAGCTCAGACATGGCGGTCAGCTTCTCCGCCTTCCGCAACGCCGCTTCGGCGCGCTTACGCTCAGTCATATCTTGGCCGATGCCAAGGACACACAGGTGTTACCAGCGACTGTCACAGGCTTCACTGGCGCGCAGCGCCATTCAATTTCGCGCACCTGTCCGTCCTTGGTTCGCCAGGGGTTCTCATGCGGCTGGCGCACGTCAGGCGAGTCGAGGTTCTCGAAACGGCGCGATGGCGCGGTCGGAAGGCATATGCTACTGCGCACCAGTCAGGGACACATGCAAATCCACATGGCACCGAAGCGCATAATGCGTCACCAGCTGCTGACCTTCACTGTCGGCGATCAGGTCGAGGTGGTCGGTTCACAGGTACAGGTATGGGACAGAAATGACGTGCTGGCGCGCGAGATCACCCGCGGCACTGAGATAATGGTGCTCCGCGATCGGCAGGGCAATTTGCTGCTATACGAGTAAGGCGGAATCGAGGCGAGATGCTTACCATGATCTGTGCCTTGCCCGTACCTTCCCCATGGGGATAGATGGAGAAGGCGAGTGCCGTGCCGGCAATGCAACTATCCATAAGGCTTTTTTTGCAGGGTGTCCCAGGCGTAACTGCTGGAATCTACTAGCAGGAAGCCATTGGCGTCCACGGTGGCGCTGGCGGTGGTGGTCACAGTCTCACCAAATCCGCCGCTGTCATGGTCTGACGCGTCAGCTTCCGCCACGGTGGTGGAGAAGGTGATGGTGTTGCGAGCACCAATCTTGGTAGCGCCCTGATAAATCTGACCATCGGTGCCGCAACTCTTGGTAGCTGGCATAATTGCTCCCTCACTAACTGATCAGTGCGTCCTTCATGGCGGCGAATGATTCCGGCCGCCTTACTAGCACATCGGCATCTATGTAGGCGGTGACTTCGACTCCGCCTTTTTTCTTGAGTGCAAACCGATCCACTACCACGCTCATCACGCTGAACTGAGCCAGCAGCAAGTCATTCCAGTTTCCGAATACAACTACATGGCAGATTCCGATGGCCGATCCTTTGGTCAAATTACTGGGCACGGCATTGGTGGCGAATGCCCCGTAGGAAGTCATCATGCTCAGGCCCTGCCCCCAGGGAGCCGGCCGCCACATCGCCAATCCGGAGCCGGTCAATTCCTCCTTCTGCCGCAGCACGATGCGCACGCCGACGGTTGAGATATAGGAGAGCTTGCCGATGTCGGCATTTCCCGTCGCCACCTTATCCTCCAGGCTCACGATGTTGGCGAATGTCGGAATCAAACCATTGCTTCCCCCCGCCACATAGCCAACCGCGGTCTGCAGGATGCCCACCGGCTCATTACTGACGCCAGAGCCGTTGATGGCTGCGGCATCGAGCGCCACGAAAATGGCCCTGCTCAGGTCATCTCTGACGATGGCTTCCGCGGTGGAATCGGTCTGGAGCAGCAGCGTGAGACTGAATCCGGTGGTGCAGGTCAAAGAATGTGGAACAAGTGAGCGTTGTCCAAAAGCCATATCGGTTTGGCTCACATCGCTACCGGGATTTTCTGATGTGGCCAGATAGCGCAGGAGTCGCGCGTAAGAGTAGGACCGCCGCTCGTCCGAATTCATGTCGGCAACCGTGCGCGGCCCCAGGTTGGGCAGATCACCAAAATTGCGAGTGATAAGTTCGTTGGTATTCATTCTTTGTCGCCTCAGTGCGACTTGTTTCGCCTCGCGAACACGCGCTCTTTGCCGCAGGTGCGCAATACGTTCCGGCGATATATCGAACGGCTGGGTTGGCATGATGGGAACGCCGAAACTCACTCAGTCGCAATTCCAGCAATAGTGGGAACAGGAAAGAAGCGTCAATCAAGGCGGAAAATGGCGGAAATTCGCGCTCAGGTTGGCTCAGGAGCGGCCGCTGAGGGCCGGGTGATGTCCCAGCATGGCGGAAAACGTCGGAGAGGTGCCGGATGGGCCAAGCTCAGTGATCCATCTCACAGCGTCCATTCCACAGGAGCACTGAGAATGGAGATGGTCAAGATCAGCCCCGGCAACTTTCGCCTGCCAATGCTGGG
>DASSIO010000275.1:0-2778 GCA_035691825.1 Terriglobales bacterium
GCGGCCCGACCAACGGGATAAATTCCATCATACCCGCGAGTGATCCGAGTACGACGGAGTAAGGAACCCGGAGAAGGCTTAGTACAATGGTATACACGATCAGAGACAGGGCCGCCAACACCAACTGTGCGCGAATGTAGCGGGCCACCACCACATTGACATCATCGAGAACGCCCCTCAGGAGCTGGCGCTGGTTGCGCCGCTCCAGGGTGTCCACGACGGCTGCGGCGAAGTCCGGTCCATCTTTCAGAAAAAAGACTGCCAGGATGGGGATCAGTACCAGCCAGAACGCGCGGGAAACGAATTGTGCCGCGCGCACCCCGAATGCTTGCGCCCACGCCAGAATCTGCCCTCGATGGCCGGCAAGGAACTGCTGCAGCCGCAGTTGGCTTTCATGACTCCAGCCCCGCTTCGATCCGATCTGCGATAAGATCTGGCCAGATGTGACCCTAGTCAGCAAGTCCGGCAGCGCCGCCCCCAAACGCCCACCTTCACTGACCAGGCGCGGCCCCACGACGATCAACAACACGGCAAGGACCAGGGCGAGTACAACATAGGCTTGCAGGATAGCCCTGCCTCGCGAGCCCTTGGACAAGGGTGACCAGTGTTGTAGCCGCGACACGGCAGGATCGAGCAGGTAGGCAAAGAAGATCGCGAACAGAAATAAGACCAGCGTGTGCCCGGCCCTGTATATGAACGCTCCCGCAGCAGCAAACAAAAGAATTGTGAGCAGGATGCTGATTGTGCGTCGGTCGAGAAGAGCCATGCTCGTGATTCCCAAAGGCGACGGTTGTGTGAGTGCGCCCCTACGATCTGCAAAACAATGTGAAACGAATGGAGCTGCCCACAATCCAGAATCAAGCGTGCCGCAGAACCGGTGCAGATGCAAGCGGCCAGCACAGCACGCTCTGCAGTGCGCGAAGCCACATATTATTGGAGCCTCGTCAGAACACAGTGATAAATCTCACCAGCATCGGCTGTTACGCCTATACGTCTAGCGTATCTTCCGGCGCCAAATCGGACGTACGCACAAAGAATATGTGGTGCTCCACCGTGCACATGAACGTGGAGAGCCCGCCAACTTTTCTCAATTTGCCATAAACGTCTATGGAGATTCCAAGGTCCTCAAACAATGGTCTAATGGTTGTGCGGTGGCAAATAGGGCAGCTTAACTGAGGTGCCATGACGGCCTCCTGGAGGGTTCGCAAGAATGTCGCTTCACCTCGTGTAGCGAAAGAACGCATCCTCAATGAGATAAAGTAAATCCAGGGCACCTGCGTGTCTGTTCAAAAGAGAACATGCCAAGTTGTGATGCAAACCTGTGGTGGTGCTCAACTTACTTACATGCCCAGGACAAGGAGGGCGCCAGAACCAAGCAAAGTGCAGCAAAGGAGACCGAATGTTGTCTGCCTTAGCGATTATGGCGCTGGTCGTTGCGATCGCGGCCGTTATTGAGCGGTGGGATTTCCCCGGTATGCATTATGGTAGCCGGCTTGGTACGCCTGGCGAGCCGCATGAGCAATCAAACACCAGAATGTTCCAAAGTGAGCAGACATCTGTCTTCGGCTTCCGGCATGCTGCATAGTAGAAATGGAACATGGAAACCCTATTGATCGTTCTTTTGCTGGTGTTGCTGCTCGGTGGCGGTGGCTTGGGACACTCTCGTTGGCGCAGCTAGAGTACGTGCGAGTCTCATGATGAACTCGTGGCTCTTGTGATGAACTCTTGGGTCTTGCTGCGGCGGCGTTCGCGTTTTCTCATACGGAAGACACGCTGCACGCTTTGGGCACACTAGCAGCCCGTGGCGGAAACTGCTGAAAGTTCATGGTGACGACGAGTTAGCGCGTTGGAGCGTGGGAGAAATTATTTTATGGATAAATCGAAGGACCAAGATCGGAGCAAGGGTGCGGTGGAGCAGGACTCGCAGAATGAAGGTGGAAATACCAGCATGCAAGGTCAATTAGGGCACCGCGACGAAGATGCAGAGTTAAAGGACGCTGACGCTGATTTGTCCGGGTGAGAAACTCGACAGGTATTCTAATCGTCTGTAGTAGCTTTAACTCGACCTTGCGGGCAATCGCGGCAAGGCTCCACGTATCGGAGACAGGCTGTTTTTTTGACAGCAGTAGAAAGATTCAACTGCGCGTTGGGGCGATTACGCTCTCAGCTGAACCGAGATCGTTCGAGCCGGGGCAAACCAATTCTAGACAATCCGCTTTGGGATAAGGTACGCGGCACCCGCTACCAGCGATCCAATAATGAGCGTCTGAATCGCCGCATCGTTCGCGCACGGGATCATACGATGCTGTCCGCGAGAACTTTCTACCCACCCGGGTCTACTCTTTCGTGGAAACAGACAGGGGTCGACTTTGCAGGAAGGCGGTGAGTAGCGGGCCATTTATTTGCAACCCGCCGTTGTACCCAACAAAGCCCTTCTTCCTGAACCTGGTCATGAAGCTACTTACCCTTGAGCGGGTGGTGCCGACCATCTCCGCCAAGGTCGCTTGGCTCACCTTTAAAGGGCAGTCCGGCCTTGATTCCTGGATTACGTGCCCAAGCAGCAACAGAACTCGCGCCAGGCGCCTCTCGCTGAAATTGAAGAACTGGTCCACCAGGTCTTCTTCGATTCGAATAATTCGAGAAAGCAGATATTCAACAAACCGCGCCGCAAACCGCGCGTCGCCCGCCAGCGTACCGACCATGCTCTCCTTTGACAGTCGAGCGATAGTGGACTGCCCAATTGATCTCGCCGTGTAGATCCGTGGAGATCGCCCTCCC
>DASSIO010000276.1:0-10449 GCA_035691825.1 Terriglobales bacterium
TACGATGCGGTCGGGATCTTTGGCCTGATCGCCTTAGTGTTTCTGGGCGGCGGATTACTGGGCAGACTGATTTTCCCCGTGGTCGGAGTTTTTGATTCCATCCTGACGAGATTTTGATGACATCCGCCCATGATCGCAAGCGCGTGCTCAGCGGCATGCGCAGCACCGGCAAACTGCATTTGGGAAACTTTGTCGGCGCGCTCGACAACTGGGTCCGCATGCAGGACCAGTATGAGTGTTTCTTTTTTATCGCCGACTGGCACGCCCTGACTACCGATTACGCCGATACTTCGCGGGTAAAGCAAAATTCTGTTGAAGTTCTGCTGGACTGGCTGGCGGCGGGCCTCGATCCGGAACGCTGCACCATGTTCATTCAGTCGCATGTGCCGCAGCATGCAGAATTACATCTGCTCCTGTCCATGATCACTCCTCTGGGCTGGCTGGAGCGTGTGCCCACCTACAAAGAGCAGCGGGAGAACATCACCGAGAAAGATTTGGGGACCTACGGCTTTCTGGGGTACCCGGTGCTGCAAGCGGCCGACATCATGATCTACAAGGGAGATTTTGTTCCCGTCGGCGAGGATCAGGTTCCGCACGTGGAGTTGACACGCGAGATTGCGCGACGCTTCAACATGTTTTACAGCAAGCCCATGACAGTGTTTCCCGAGCCACAGCCGCTGCTTACTCCCGCCGCAAAATTGCCTGGGACCGACGGCCGGAAGATGTCAAAGTCCTATGGAAACACGATTCTGCTCACCGATCCTGAACCGGTAGTCCGGCAAAAGCTGAAGACGATGGTGACCGACCCCGCGCGCGTGCGGCGGACCGACCCCGGCAATCCTGATGTTTGTCCCGTCGGGGATTTGCACAAGATCTTCAGCGACCGCGCAACCAATGAGAAGGTGAACGTGGGCTGCCGGTCCGCCGGAATTGGCTGCATCGAATGCAAGAGTTGGGCGGCGGACGCACTGGTTAACATTCTGAATCCCATGCAGGAGCGTCGCAAGAAATATGAGGACAATCCCAAGCTGGCCTGGGATATCCTTGAGGACGGTTCAGCCCGCGCCCGAAAGATTGCCGGCAGGACCCTGGATGAGGTGCGGCAAGTCATGGGCATGACCCACGATTTCCAGGCATTCAACAACGCGCAAGGCGCAAAGTAAGCAGGTGGGGCTTGTAGTGGAACAGATTAAAACCACAGCCGAGATTCCGGGCGTAATCAATCCTGAACCTGTAACCGCCGGCGCTACTGCTGTAGCTGCCCCCAAAACGCGCGAGGGAAATGATTTCCCGTTTGCGGTCGCCGTTAGCGACGTCTATGAAGGTCCTCTTGACCTGCTGCTCGATTTGATTCGCAAGCAGGACATCGACATCTACGACATCCCTATCGCCAAAATAACGGCTCAGTATCTCTCTTATGTGGAGAAAATCCGAGCGCTCGACGTGAATGTGGCTGCCGACTTCATTTATATGGCGTCCGTGCTGATCCACATTAAGTCGAAGATGCTGCTGCCGCGGGATCCTGACGCACCCGCTGAAGCTCAGGAAGATCCCCGGTCGGAGCTGGTGAACCGGCTGCTGGAGCACGAGAAATTCAAATCGGCAGCGCAGATGCTCTTACAGAAGCAGCAGATCGAAGACGCGGTCTGGTCAAATCCGGCTCTCAAGGAATTCAAGGATGCCGAAGGCACCGAGGCGGAGATCGCGGCTGATGTCATTGATCTGGTCAAAACGTTTCAGACGATTCTCGAACGTGCCAAGTCCCGCCCAATCATTGAAGTCAGCGAAGAGACGGTAACCGTTGGGCAGATGATCGACTATCTGCGCCGTAGGCTCACTCTGGAAGAGAAGGCCATTGGCTTGACCCAGCTGCTGCGTAACGTGAGCTCCCGGAACGCGCTGGTCTGCATGTTTTTGGGATTGCTCGAGCTGGTCCGTCTGCAGGCCATCCAGGTGAAACAGGATCGCTTGTTTGGCGAAATCGTCGTTCGCAAGCACGTGCACTTCGACGAGGTAATGAGCCAGCAATCCGTGGTTCGCGATGACTGGAGATGAACCGGTCGTTGGTCGTCCGTCGTCGGCTGTCAGCAAAGGCGGCCAAAACTGATAACCAAGAACGAGGATCGAAGAACGCGGAACCAAGAACTAAGAACCGAGAACTAAGAACCAATTTCTAATGAGCCTTAAAGCCAAACTCGAAGCTATCATCTACGCCGCCGAAAATCCTGTCACCCTCGATCAGATTTTTCAGCTGGTGAAGGAGTCCACCGCGACCGAAAATGACGCGGAACTCCGATCCCAGGTCCGGGCATCCTTGGAAGAGTTAACTGCCGAGTATGCCTCCGCCGAGCATGGAATCGAAGTGCGCCAGGTTGCCGGCGGCTACCGCATGGCCACAAAGCCTGAGCAGCATGACGTGGTTCGCGCGTTTGCCAAGAGCCTGAAACCGCCAATTCGGTTATCCTTGCCGGCCCTGGAGACGCTTGCGGTTATCGCGTACAAGCAGCCGGTCACTGTGCCTGAGATCAGCGAAATTCGTGGTGTCGATTCCAGCGGCGTGATTGCGACTCTCCTCGACCGCAAACTGATCACCACCGCCGGACGCAAAGCGGTTATCGGCCGGCCAATCCTGTATAGAACCACGAAGGAATTCCTCTTGCGCTTCGGACTGAAAGATGTCAGCGAGCTGCCCAGTATGGAGGAATTCGAAAAACTCGTGGCCGAATCGTTCCAAAGCGATCTTCTTCCTGGTGAGGAGGGTGGTGCGGCTGCTGAAGAAAATGTCTCTACGGCAGCTAATGCTGCGCCAACCGGCGATTCCGAAACCCGCGCGGCAGATGAAGCACAGACGCCGGAGCCGGAGCAGAATATAGAGGCAGGTGTCGAGACGGTCGCCAGGCACGATAGCTGAATCCGTTCCAGAGCTGGCCTTCGCCAGCGCGGCAATCTCGCTGCCTTAATGTTCTGGAGTGCATTGGCCTTCGAGGCCCAGCCAACCTAAAATCGTGAGTTGCTGTCCAAGACACTTCTGCCACTTCGAACCGGCGGCAATGGAGGAGTCCCATGCGCTTGGAACATGTTCTGCTGTTTGTACTTGCAGTCTCACCATTCTTAGCTGCTGACCAGGTCACGATAAGCAACGGCGACCGCCTTACTGGGACCATCGTCAAATCAGACGAAAAGAAATTCATTTTGAAAACTGACTACGCCGGCGAAATCACCCTCGACTGGTCAGCGGTGCAGGCAATCTCTTCCAGTGAACCGCTTCATGTCATTCTTAAGAACGGGCAGACACTCTCGGGTCCGGTAACCACGTCGGATGACCATCTGCAGGTTGCGACTGCTGATTCCGGTAAAGTAGAGACTTCCAAGTCGGAAGTTGCTGCCATTCGCGGCGAGCCGGAAAACGCTGCTTACGAAAAGTCTCTCCACCCAGGGCTCATGGACAACTGGAGTGGGGGCGCCAACGTTGCTTTCGCGCTGACTCGGGGCAACAGCCAGACCAAGAACCTGGCACTTGCGTTCACCGCGACGCGTGAAACGCTTCACGACAAATTCGGAGCGTATTCCACCAGCGTCTATGCCACCAATGATGCCCCTGGCTCCGTGCCCTCCACGACTGCCAATGCGGTGCAAGCGGGAGTGCGGTACGATCACGACTTGACGCCTAAACTGTTCGGCTTCGTGGGAGCCGATTTTCAAACTGACTCCCTGCAGGGCCTCGATCTTCGTTCCGTTCCCACAGCCGGTGTGGGGGTGCACCTCATCAAGAATGCCGATACCACGTTGGACGTTTTCGCCGGCGCCAACTACACGCGCGAGCGATACACGACCCTCACGCGCAACTTCGCCGCTGCTACCCTGGGTGAAGAGCTGCTCCATAAGCTTCGGGGCTCGACGGTCATCACACAGAAATTGCACTTTTTCCCGGACCTTTCCGATTTTGGCCAGTACCGCGGCACCTTCGATTTCGGAACCGTAACCAAACTGAACAAATGGCTGGGATGGCAGAATGCCTTTGGCGATGTTTATGTGACGAATCCTCCTGCGGGGAAGAAGCGCAACGACATCCTGCTAACCACGGGTCTAAATCTCTCGTTCACGCACTGAGAGGGCTCCTGATACCATCCAGAGTGCAAGTTTGTCCCGGCATGGGCCTTGGCCGGACTCGGCAGGGGTACAACCCTGAGGCTGCGGGCGCGAATCTGAATCAGAGCTCTTCGGCGAGATTGCTGACAAAAGCCGCGTAATCACCGGATTACGTCGGTCTGCCTGCCAGCTTTTGTATCCGCCGCAAGCTGGGCGGAATCAAGATAAATCAGTGAGTTTGTGAAGAACGTGAAGACAGACTCGTGTGATGAGTTCTCGCACTTGCTAGCCGCCAGCGCTCGCCGCCTCTTCAAAATTGCAATCGTCCTGCTTGCATCGGCAGCGTCATGCGTGCCGGCTGTCGCCCAAACGCCTGCTGCCGCACCTTCGGCTCGCCCGAACGCATCATCGCTCCCAGTTTATTCGGGTTCGACGGGTGCAGCGGGTTCGCGCGCCATGGGGCTGAACGCGCAAAGTCCCTTCCTGGGAAGCGTGCCGCTGGGCAAAGCCAACGGCGAGGTGATTCCGCTTTCTTTTTCCGACGCCATCAATCGTGCGTTAGAGCAAAACCTCGGCCTGTTGCTGTCACAGGACAATACGCTGGCAGCGCGTGGCCAGCGCTGGCGGGAGTTGAGCGCATTATTGCCTAACTTAAGAGGGGCTATTTCGGAGAACCTCCAGACCGTCAGCCTGGCGCAGTTCGGTTTTAAAATCCCCGGGATCCCCCGGATTATTGGGCCTTTCAATTATCTGGATTCACGGGCATACCTTACCCAATCCGTTTTTGACTGGAACTTGTGGGAGCGGGACCGGGCTGCCCGAGAGAACCTCAAATCGGCCGAATACAGCTACAAAGATGCGCGGGAACTAGTCGTACTGGCGGCCGGCAATGCTTACCTCCAAACGCTGGCCGGCGCGGCGCGAGTAGATGCTGCCGAGGCACAGGTCGGGACGGCGCAAGCTCTTTACAACAAGGCCGTCGATCAACAACGTGCGGGCGTTACGCCTGCCATTGATACCCTGCGAGCGCAGGTGGAGTTGCAAACCCGGCAGCAGCAACTCATCGTGGCTCGCAATGACTACGCGAAAGAGAAGCTGGCGCTGGCTCGCACTATCGGTTTACCGCCTGGGCAGGAGTTCTCTTTGAGTGACAAGGCGCCCTATGAGCCTTTGATCACGCCGAGCCTGGAGCAGAGCCTGCAACGCGCGTACTCCTCCCGTGCCGATTATCGCGCGGCAATGGCACAGGTGAGAGCGGCGGAATTATCACGCAAGGCGGCTACCGCGGAACATTTTCCCAGTCTTGGCTTGGAAGCAGACTACGGAGACATAGGAATAAGTCCATTCACGTCCAATGGAACCTACCACGTAGCCGGCACATTGAACATTCCAATATTCCAGGGCAACAAGGCCCATGGAGATGCTCTGGAATCTCAGGCTGTGCTGCGGCAGAACCGCGCGCAAATGGAGAACCTGCGGGCTCAGATTGACAGTGAAGTGCGGACAGCTTTACTCGATCTGAACGCCGCCAATGATCAGGTGCAGGTTGCCCGGAGTTCGCTGGATCTGGCACAACAGACGCTCACTCAGGCTCAGGACCGCTTCTCGGCTGGGGTTGCCGACAACCTGGAGGTGGTGCAGGCTCAGGAGATACTGGCAACTGCCAATGAGAACTATATAGCCAGCCTGTATGCTCATAATGTGGCGAAAGTCGAGTACGCCAGAGCCATCGGTTTCGCGGAAGAGGGCGTCAAACAGTATTTGAAAGGTAAGTAATTAGCATGGAACCCACAACCGAGACGGTTCGGACCCCCGCCGAAAATCGCATGGGCGAAAATCGAATGGGCGGAGCCGAGGCCACCGAGGAGCGTCCCCCGAGCTTTCGTGAGCGTCGGCGCTCCGCTATGGGGAACCCTCGGATCAAGCTGTTCCTGATTATTGTCGCGGTGGTGGTGGTGGTCGGAGCAATTTTTGCCTGGCGGTATTTCACAAGCTACGAATCCACCGACGACGCCCAAATCGATGGGCACATCAACACCATCAGTTCCCGCGTGCCCGGGCACGTGGTGCGGCTCAACGTTGAGGACAACCAATACGTTCAGGCTGGCACGGTGCTGGTGGAGATCGATCCTACTGATTACCAGATGACTGTCCAGAGAGCCCGCGCGGCGTATGCCAATGCCGTGGCGGAAGCCCAGGCTGCTCAGGCAAATGTTCCTGTCACCAGCATCAGCACCACCGGGCAACTCAGCACTGCGCAAGCGGACGTCGCCAACGCTCGCGCGGCTATTGCGGGAGCCAGTCAGCAATACAATGCCGCCAAAGCGCAGCTCGAGCAGGCAACCGCCAACAACACGAAGGCGCAGAGCGATCTGGCGCGCTACAAATTGCTGATTCAGAAACAAGAGATATCGCAACAACAATACGATCAGGTGCTGGCTGCGGCACAGGCCAGTGCTGCGGCCGTCGAGGCGGCACGAGCGAATGTCAGTGGAGCAGAACAGCAGATCATCCAAGCCAGGGCGAAGCTGGAAGGAGCCCAGGCGGGCCTGCGAACTGCCGGAACGGGCCCACGCCAGGTGCAGGCGATTCGGGCGCGCGCCCAGGCCGCGGAAGCCGACGTGCAACTCCGGCAGGCTGAGCTGCAACAGGCGGAACTCAACCTCACCTACACCAAAGTGGTGGCGCCGGTCAGCGGGCAAGTCAGCAACCGCTCCGTTGAAGTTGGACAGAATGTCCAGGCGGGACAGGCGCTGATGAACATTGTTCCGTTAGAGGACCTGTGGGTTACCGCCAATTTCAAAGAGAATCAGCTGCGCGACATGCATCCTGGCGAGCAGGTCACCGTTCACGTGGATGCCAATGGCAAAGATTACAAAGCACACGTGGACAGCATTGCCGGCGCCAGCGGTGCGCGGTTTAGTCTCTTACCGCCGGAAAACGCCACCGGCAATTACGTCAAGGTAGTGCAACGTGTGCCGGTGAAAATCGATTTCGATGCGGGCGAACTGAAAGGCCACGAACTGCGCCCCGGCATGTCGGTTGAGCCAAAGGTTTGGACTCGCAGGTGACTACGGCTGGCTGCTTTTAAATCTCTCATGTTTCGCATCATTACCATTGAGCGCGAATACGGATGTGGCGGCGGCCCCATCGCCAGCAAAATCGCCGACATCCTGGGATGGAAACTCTGGGATCACCTGCTCACCGAAGAGATTGCCAAGCTGGCTAATGTGGACAGATCCGCGGTCGAGCGCCACGGCGAGAAACTCGACAGCCGCTTCTACCGCCTGGCGAAGGTCTTCTGGCGGGGCAGTTTTGAGAGATCGATTCCTCTCGACGACAGCCAGACCTTTGATGCTGACTGCATGGTTTCGATGATGGAACAGATTACGGCGAAAATTGCTCGCGAGGGCAATGCCGTCGTCGTGGGCCGCGGGGCTCCATTTTTCCTGCGCGATCGTGAGGATACTTTCCGGGTTTTTTTGTACGCACCGCGCGAAGAAAAGATACGCCGGCTTCTTGCGCAGGGACAGGACCTGGAATCAGCCGAGGAATTCGTGGACAACATAGACCGCGAGCGCGTTGCTTTCTGCAGACACTATTTTTCGGCCGACTGGCCGACGCGCGCCTTTTACCACATGATGATTAACACCAGCATGGGGGACGAGCGGGTCATAGCCACGATTTTCGAGACCATGCGGCGTCTGGAAGAAAGCCCCAAAGCGTCAGGGTTGCGCGGCGTGCGGTGAAACGCGCCGCGATCCGCACTGCAGCTTTTGGGAAATGGTGTAATCCAATTCCGTGCGGGGTGGAAAGGGTGCAGCTTCAGCTGCACCGAAACACTGCTGGGAAACCTTGGCGGACATCGAGTGGGTGCTCCTGTCGGCACGGCTGAAGCCGCTGTTTCCAGACTCGCTTGAGCGCCACGCGGCTGGGACAAATCGCGCAATAGCCGCGCAGCGGCGGAACGTGAAAGCCTGGCAGGCAGTGCCGGGGAAGTGAAAGTGGGACAAACCGAGTCCGCTTCAGCGGACGGCACGTGTTTCGTAACAGCCACTGAAGCCGGGCTTTTCAGATCACAATACTTCCTAACAGGCTGCGGAAAGATTCCTGATTTATAACAGGGCGCGCCTCCAGGGGCGCCGCAAGTAGCTCAAAATACGTGCGGCTTCAGCCGCTGGGGTCATCGGTTTCGACTTTCTCCGCAGCCTGCTAAACAGCACGAGCTTACTTCGAAAGCGCGCCAGCACTTGCTTTCGGTACTCCATCGCTCGCCAACACATCCTCTGCTGCTTTTGGCAGCTTGTTGGCATTCGCCAGCATCACGCTTACCTGCCACATCTCAGTATCGGATAGCATCTTGCGGAATCCGGGCATGCCGGTCATGCGAATGCCGTTGGCAACTTTCCAGTAGGTCTCCTGCGGGGGATCGTCCGTCACTCCTGTGCCTTGAAGAAGCTTGGGCGGCTTGGGATACATGCCGAGGGCGATGTAGCTTTGCTCGCCGGCCGTGCCTCCATGACAAACCGCACAGTTATCTTTGTAGATACGAGCTCCGGCAACCAGATTGTCCTCGCTCCAGGAAAGTGGCATTTCCTTCGGCATCTCCTTTTCCACCCGGGCATGGAGCGCCTTTCGGGCCAACATCTTTTCAAAGGGCATCGCCTGTGCAGAACTTGCGACCGGAGCAAAGCCTTTATCGAAATAGATGTATACCGCAGCAGCAATTCCGATGACTCCTGCAACGATCCCTAAAATAAAAAGGCGCACGGGTCTCTCCCTAGAGTTTCAATTTGACGACCCCACATATTGTCTCACCCGGACTGATTTCCTGGTCGTGCACTTGCGGCCGCATGCTGCGGAATGATTCTCACCGATGCGAAGAACAACGCGCTTCAGCTGGCCTTCGTCAAAGCGGGCGTTTCTTTTAGAAACTCCTGGATTGTGGCTTGCGGTCTGACCTGCTCCATCGTGCACTGGACCGGCCTTTTCTCGGGACGCCAGCGCAGAAACTTGGTCCCGTGGCGGAAGCGTCCTCCAGAAAAGTGATCGTACTGCACTTCGCAAACCAGCTTGGGGGCAAGCGGTTCCCACTCAGCCGAGCGCTTCGTGCTCCAGCGGCTAGGTCCACCCGGCGCCCGTCCTGTGAACCCGGGCGGCAGAATGAGAGGCTCCACAATCTTCTTCAACTCCTGTCGCTGCCCGGCATTGAAGCTTGACGTGAAACCCACATGGTCCAGCATGCCCTGTTCGGTATAAAGGCCAAGCAGGAGCGAGCCGATCCCGCCACCCTTTTCTGAGTAGCGGAATCCTCCCACCACGCAATCAGCAGTGCGAATGCGCTTCACTTTGACCATTGCCGTGCGTTCACCCGAGCGATAGGGCTCTTCCAGACGTTTCGCTATGATCCCATCCAGGCCCATGGCTGCGAGCTCATCCATCCATTGCTCGGCCTGCTCGCGTTGACGAGACGCGGGTGACAATCGAATGCGCTCTGCCTTGGAGGTTGAGCCGAGAAACTTCTCTAAAGACTTCCTTCTATCCCGCAGGGGTGTGCCAATCAGAGATTCGCCCGCACCATCCACCAACAGATCAAAGCACATGAGAGTAGCCGGGGTCTCTGTCGAGAGCTTGCGAATGCGCGACTCGGCAGGGTGGATGCGCAACAGTAGATCGTCAAAGGAAAGGTGGCCTTCCGTAAGGATTACGATCTCGCCGTCCAGCACAAACTGACTTTGGGGCAGAGTGAGTAAACCGGAGACGAGTTCAGGAAAGTAACGTCCAAGAGGCTGTCCAGCTTTCGACTGCAGAAGGACCTCATCATACTTGCGAAATGCCAGGCAGCGAAAACCATCCCACTTGGGTTCGTAAAGCCACCCCGTCTCACCGGGAATTTCGGCCACCGACCGCGCTTCTTCGGGAGGAAATGGTGGCCGGATTGGCAGCCGGATGGGCGGGAATGGCTGCGCTAGCTTCTCGGGTGGAACCGCACCGGTTCTAACGTGATCCGGTGTTTTTCCTGATCGCTTAGGTTTGCCGCGCGGCATCGAAGGTTGGATGCAATCGACACTGGAGGGAGCTATTTGCGACCAGGCGAGGCTTAGAATCAAAACGCCCGGAGGCCAGGTAAAAGTTTGTAAACACTACTGCTTTTCTTTTAACCAATTAGTCAAATAGACGGGCGTAGTGGGTTAGATTCTGAGAACCGGGGTTTCTGCCAGGCGTTTTACCTGGACTAATGAATCCATGCAACGAAACTTTCTAAAGCGAAAATACACTCTGGTACTTGTCATCGTGGTGGCCATGACCTCGGTTCTGTTGGGCTGCGGTAGTGCAGCTCGGCCCGCCACCGCCCGCGCT
>DASSIO010000277.1:0-5414 GCA_035691825.1 Terriglobales bacterium
TTTGCGCAGATAGTCGAGCATCTGCTCGTAACGGTCCTTCTGCGGAAGCTGAAATCGCAGCTTGACCACCTGGGGGACGTCGTTGCCAACAAGGTCCATGCGCGTGCAGTGGCCGCAGTACTGCGGGCAGGTCGAAAGCATCTCCGCAAGAACTTTGGTCGGATAGCGGTGGGTAAGCCCCTCCACCGCCCACATGTCTGATTCGTGCAGGCTATCGCGGCTGGATTTGGGATGGCTCGGCCAATCCGGATTGCGATCGTCAAAGGCGGGCAGCATGTAGCGGCGGACGGGATCGTTCCACAAATCCTTTTCGTCCATGGTGTTGAGCATTTGCGGCGGAACCAGAATGGACATGGTGGCGCGCTCACGGATGTCGCGCTCCATGCTTTCGAGCAGGCTTTGTGGCAGTAGGGAGCCAAAGACGGCTTGCACTTCTTTCAGATTCTTAACCGTGTGGCGACGCTGCCAGAGGGCCGTTTCCCACTCCGCGGCGGTCACGTCTTTGTAGCCGGGAAGCCGGCGCCAATCCGGCTCGGCAAACTCTCGCGTCAAAGGATATTTGAACGGCTGTTCGCCCGCGTGCACTCTGCCGGCGGGCTTCCATACGGGCCGCGCTGTCTTTACGTCGCTCATCAATCAACCTTTGGCCGGACAGGTCCTTCCCTCAGGACATGACACGGTCTTTTTGAAAATTGCGGGGAGATATTGCGTGTCACTCAAGGATACGATGAATTGCAAAATAAGAAAACAGGGACAAAGAAAGCGATTGGTTAATGGCGGGCAACGCTTCACACATGGCGCACGTGTTTATTTCGAGGAAACGGCAGTGTTCACGAAATTGCGCTTCTGCAATTCGCGAAGGATGGGGTGGTCGGTATCAGCGTAGATAAGCATTTTTCTGAGTTCGTCCTCAACCTTTACGGCTTCGGGAACGCGGCCCATCTTGCGGTAAAGATCGGCAAGTTGTAATTCGTCTCTTAGCCAATAGGCACCAGTCATCCCTCCGCCGTAGAAGCAGGTGTATGCCTTTCCTTTCGCGTCCGAAGCCTGCTGTAACACACGCAACGCCGATATGGGATTGCCTTGTTTTTCGTAAGTTCGCGCAAGGGTTTCGGAGCCCAGAAAGAAAGCGCCGTTGGGAAAGTTATGCGTGGCATCGATCGCCTTTTCGAGCAGATTGATGCCTTCCTTCGTTCGCCCAAGGGAGAGCGCGTGTTCTCCTTTCAAGATCTCTACGCCTGGGGAATCCGCTGGACCCTTCCTCGCACTCCCCTCGACCCGGTTCCATAACCCGGACCGGGCCATCACGGTGGCCATCGTACAACCGCCGCAATACGTGGGGTAATCTGCGTCGCGAAAAGTCTTCTTCGCTGCCTGCAAGTCTCCTTTTATATAGGCGCCCATTCCCAAACCGAAAGGGTTATCTTGGTGGAGCTGATCAGCTTCGGCAAGTTCACCGAGCGCCCAAAAGAATTGGGCTATTGACCCCGGGTTTATTCCTTTTTCGGCCCGAGCGAGTTGTGTCAATTTCTCGTGCGCTTGGCTGACATCCCCTTTGGACCAGCTGTAGAAGATGGGGAGTAGTTCCACAAAGTCGTCGAGGGCGGGTCCTTTCGGATCCGCCGCTGCGACGGCTCGAGCGCGCTCCATGTACGGCTTTGCGCCATTGGGATCTTTAGCCAAATACTTTCCGCAAGCCGCAACCTCGTTCCAGTTAAGATCGTCAGGGCGCAAGTCGGCAGGATGGACAGAGAGCCGCCAGGCATCATCCCATTGGCCGACGTCCAAATAGGTTTGCACCAGATTGTTGGCAGCCCAAAAATGGTCGGGGTACAGGCGGAGCAAAGCTTCATAGGCCTCAATGGCCTTCGGTTTATCCTTTTTGACGGCTTCATAGTAGCTAGCCAGAATGAAAAAACGCTCGCGGTCACTGGTGGCGTTGGCGAGATCGAAAGCACGTTCAAATTCCAGGCGGGCGTTCTCGTGCATTTGAGAGGAACACTTGGGGCTATCGCAGCTGCCTTCCCTATTGCCATACGTGTACGCAAGCAGGAGATGAGCTGAAGCGAAGTTGGGATCTTCAGCCAAAGCCTGCTTGAGCAACCCGGCGGCAGCGGTTTGGCCTTCTCCGCTATGCATCAGTTGCTCGGCCTGCGTATAGAGCTGAAGCGCGTGCAAAGAGGGTGTAGTTACTTTCTCCAGCCGTTCATTACTCTGTTGAATC
This sequence comes from Terriglobales bacterium, assembly GCA_035691825.1. Lineage (GTDB taxonomy): Bacteria > Acidobacteriota > Terriglobia > Terriglobales > Acidobacteriaceae > Gp1-AA122. The sequence goes on from DASSIO010000277.1 coordinate 2,225, forward strand.
TGCGAAGCCTTCTCGCCTAAGGTTTCCCGCACGCGGTTGGACAAACGGCGCACCGATGTTGCCATCTGACTGTCCGCGGGGTCCTCTTCGCTGAGGCTTGCCACGGCAACCCCGTTGGCCGGATTCACCACCTCCGTGCTGAGGACGTAGGTTGTTCCTAGCTTCTCGACGCGGCCGGTAAGCAGGGCGCGGATGCCGCCATCGCGCAGGCAGATTTCTCTGCCCAGGGCGGCATCAATTTTGGTTTCGAGCGGTTTCCTCATCAGCTTCAAGGCATCGCCAACTCGTTCCCGAGACACGACATTCACAAACTGCGAGTTGCCCACCTCGCGCTCCAACGCATATTCCACGGTTCCGTCCAAGACTGGATTACCCGTGCGATTCTCGAAGCTGGAAATGAGCACCCAGTCCCGTGCGCCGAAATTTAAAGTCTTCTTTGGAGAATAATAAAAACGCCACGCAAGGGAAGATGTTAGCGCCACCACAGCGATCACGGAAAAAGCGGTGGCCCAAAACCAGCGCTCTGACCGACGTAGGCGCGGCTCCGGCTTTGCTTCCACGATTGGTGTCACATTTCCGTTTACACGTTCAACGGGAGCGAGGAAGCGGTAGCCGCGGCGCGGTATTGTTTCAATGAACTTCGGTTCCTCGGCGGAATCGCCCAGAGCATCACGCAATCGGTTGACCGCGCTGTTTAGCCCATTCTCGAAATCCACGAACGTGCCCGAAGGCCACAGTTCTTGCTGAATCTCTTCCCGCGTCACCAGTTCGCCCGGGCGGCCCAATAGCATGGTGAGAACCTTAAAAGGCTGATCGTAGACTTTCAGGCGGATGCCGTGTTTGCGCAATTCTCCGGCAGTAAGATTCGCCTCGAAAGCTCCGAAGCGAATGCTTCCGTTCGGCTGGGCGATGTCTGGAATGGAAAGCGTCCTTTTGTGGCTAGCCTACTCCTTTCTAACAAAATGTAAAGTGCTGGACTTTCGAATCGCCTTGACTTCGCACCCCTAAGTGCCCTCACAGCAACAACATGCGCTGTGAGGTTCTTTCAAGGGTACTTTCAGTTGCCTTCCATTGACCTCCGGGGTGTTGGGTCCAAGACTGCGCCATCGTGGAGGAAAAAACCATGAGGCTAATCACTTGCGCCATTTTCTTTTTTGTCTTTGCTCCCAACCTCTGCGGGCAGCCGCAGCACCCCGCGTCCGGGACCGGCCCCACAGAGCGGACTCCCCGGCCATTTCCAGCCAGCGAAGCTCCGCAACCATCCTGGCTCTCGCTGCCAGGCTCCGGCTTGGAGCCTCCGCTGCCCGGTGGCACAACCGTTTCCGTGAGCAACCTTCTCATTCCCTCATCGGCGACTAAAGAGTTACGACACTCTCAGCAATCCTTCCAGTCCGGCGATCTGCGCGACACTGTCAAGCATCTTGAGAAAGCCATAAGGATTCATCCCCAACTCCCCGCCGCCCACCACAATCTCGGGGTGTGTTACGTTCGCCTGCGCGAGTACGATAAAGCAGTCACAGAGTTTCAGAACGCGTCAGCGCTCGACTCACACCTGGTTCAGCCTCTTGTGAGTCTAAGCGGCGTGTTTTTTCTTCTCGCACGATACGAGGAGGGTGTAGCCGCGGCGCGGCGCGCTCTGGACCTCGACCCCCTGAACTCTACAACCCGCTATCTGCTTGGCATAATGTTGGCGGCGGAAGGCCGGGACACTCCGGAAGTCGTCGAACTGCTTCGCAAGAGCCCATCCAAATTCCCGGCAGCGCACTTGGTTCTCGCAAGCATCTTTCTGAAGCGCAACGCAACGGAAGAAGCGGTGGGCGAACTGCGCGAATATCTGCAACAGCCTGAAGCTCCGGAAAAAGAAAAAGTCGCCTGCATGGTCGAGAGACTCACCCAGCCTTCCGGAAACCACACCTGCGCAATAAGGTAACTCCCAGATGGCGCTACAGAGTTCGGAGAGACTTTGCGAAACGGAGTCATGAAAGACCTGGGAATTGAGCACGGGAGCTGCAATACAAACTTCAAATCCGAAGGAGTGAAACATGCGTAAGCCAAGCGGCGGCAGGCTGGTGATGTTTATGCGAAGCGTCGGAGCATTAGCTTTGATTGGGACGGCGGTGATTTGCGCTGCTCTTCCGGGCGGCGCAAATGGAGGTAGAATTACGAGCACGAACGTGACGACGATCGTTCACGATTACGACAGTGGTGGCGCGCAACTTCTGCTGAGGAGCGACGATTACAACGGGTCCGGGCAGGCCACCTACGTTTCCGAAACGTCCGGCAGCTCTTCCTTGTCCAGCGACATCGATAGCAACGGCGAGCTGAACCTTGGTTTGTCTGGTCAATCTCTGCGCACGCTGTGGATCACGCCGAACCAGCCTGTCGGCTCAGAGCCCGCGGCTCCCCCGGCTGGCTATTATTGGCAGAGTGTGACTTTGCGGAGCCGCTGCTTCGACCAGAACGGAAACACGGTGCCTCTGGCCAATATCGTAACCTCGAGCGGCAATTGCAAGCTGGGGATCAACTTCAATTCAGGCGGAACCGTATACAAATTGTTGATGAGCCCATTTCCATTCAGCGCGCCTGGAGACGGCACGCCTATATGCCCGTCGACCGGGTGCCCTGCGACGGGAGTAGTTGCAGTTACTTGCAACAACGTGAGCAGCGGCCAGTGCGACAGCTGGACGATTGTGCCGAATACTAACGCGCCCAATGCGAACGAGGCTAATTTGTACAGTTTCGCGCCGAAACGAGGAACCAATTATTGGGTGTATATCGGCCAGTACAACAACACATTCCGCATCGACGTAACCAGCCCGTGAGAAGAGTCCGAGCGCGTTGGCCGAAGAACAGCCCTGCCCGCGAGCCGCTTTGTTCATGCCTGCGGGTCAGAGCAAAGTGATTCGGTAAGAGATCTGAGGAAACAGGACGGGCGCGCCGGGTTGCGCGCCCGTCCACGCATACGTCCTGTCCTCATGGTTCAACGGACAGAATTCGTCAGGTGGATCTCACTTCCACGTGGACTTTCTTCACCACTTCCGCCTTGGGAAGCGTCAGTTCAAGCACCCCATTCTTCAGGATGGCCTTCACCTCTTCGGGGCGAATCTCCATCGGGAATTTCACCGTGCGGTAGATCTGGTTGAACTTCTCCTTGTACATGGGCACTTCTTTCTTCTCTTCCTTGAACTCC
>DASSIO010000278.1:0-2917 GCA_035691825.1 Terriglobales bacterium
CAAGGCCTTCGAGCCATGACTTCTTTCCTGGATTTGCTCCCCACTATTGCGGCCTGAGAAACGCTCTTTGCAACTCTGCCTGAAAGCTTTTCCGCGTTGCTAAACTTGATTTCTAAGGTGCGTTCTCTGTAGCGCCCTGTGCCGCGATCGTGGATCGGGACTGCCGAGTCACCTGCACAAAGGAAGCTCCAAGAAAATGAAGAAAAGCCCCTCGGTGAATTCTCCGCGCGCCAGCCTGGTAGTCACTACTATTTTTGAACCGACGGTGCTCGGACAGTATTACGCCAACTTCAAGAAATACGGGCATCTGGAACAAGTGGAAGTGATTCTGATCCCGGATCGCAAGACGCCAGCTTCCGCCGCACAGCTTTGCGAGAAGCTCTCTAAATGCGGTCTAAGCTGTATTTGTCCATCGCTGGAAGAGCAGGAAAAGTTTCTTCGTCGCGTCAGGCTGGACCCCGCGATTGTGCCCTACGATTCCGACAACCGGCGTAATGTCGGCTACCTGATGGCGCTCGAATCCGCCACGGATTTCTTGCTTTCCATCGACGACGATAACTACTGCATCGACTCGCACGACTTCTTCCAGGAACACGCCATCGTTACGGCAAAAGCTTCCCAATTTGAAATCGCGAGCTCTGCGACCAACTTTTTGAACATTTGCGAAATGCTTGACTGGGCGTCCGCTTCCCGACCGTATCCCCGCGGTTTTCCTTACTATGCGCGCCATAAATCCGAAGCCTGGCAAATCAAAAAGGACACCGCGGAAGTGCACGTGAACGCCGGCCTGTGGCTCATCGATCCGGATGTGGACGCTATCACCTGGCTCGTTTCCGCCCCCAAGGTGAAGAAGTTTGGTGGGCGCTCCTTGGTGCTCGGCAAGAATTCATGGGCGCCAGTCAACACACAGAATACCGCTGTGCGTCGCGACGTTATCCCTTCCTATTATTTCATTCGGATGGGCTACCCGATTTCGGGCACCACCATCGACCGCTATGGCGACATTTTTTCGGGGTATTTCGCACAGGCTTGCGTAAAACACCTCGGCGGCGCAGTGCGTTTCGGCACGCCGCTCGTCGATCACAAACGCAATTCGCACAATTACATCAAGGACGCGGGACGTGAGTGGGCGTGCATCGTTCTTCTGGAAGACATTCTTCCCTGGTTGTGCGGCGTTAAGCTTGAAGGGAAAACTTATCTGGATGCCTATGGGTCGCTCAGCCATTTGCTGGAGGACGCCGTCGAGCGATTTCAAGGCTCGCTCTGGAACGACCCTGCGCGAGGGTATTTCCACCAAGTGGCTTTTCACATGCGTTCTTGGTTGAACGCCTGCCGGACAATTCTCGGAGCAAAGTGAAATCGCCATGAGCACTCAGCCAAACATGAGAATTAGCGCTCTGGTTGCCGTTTACTCGGAAACAGATTTGCTGGTTGCAACCCTCAATCGCCTTAAGGCCAGCTTGGGTCCCCTGCTAACGGAGTTTTTGATTATCGTCTCGCCGAAATCCAACAAAGATTGCCTGGAACTTTGCCGGAATTTGGCGCAAACCGATCCGCTCGTACAAACTTATATGCAGTCAGACAATCCGGGGATCGGCTGGGCCTACCGGGAATTAATTCCCCACATAACCGGCACGCACGGCTTGATTCTTTCCAGCGACCTCGAGACTAATCCGGACGACGCGGCCCTTATGGCCAAGACCGCGCAGGAAACCGGCGCGGACATCGTTTGCGCCAGCCGCTGGCTTCGAAGCGGCAGTTTCACCGGCTACGATCCCATCAAACTCGTTCTCAATTACGGCTACAACCTGATTTTCCGCACGTTGTACGGCATTCACATTCACGACATCACGTTTGGTTACCGGCTCATGAAGGCGGAAGTGCTGCGCAGCGTAAACTGGGAATACGGCCGCCACGAATTCTGCGCCGAAGCCCTGCTGAAACCGGTTCGCTTGGGTTATAAGGCGGTGGAAGTGCCCACCCGGTGGGTAAAGCGTCCGGAAGGCGAGTCGAAAAACACCTTTATGCGTAATTTCAAATTTGCTTCCGCAGCCTGGAAAATCCGCTTCGCACCCCGGGGAACTTTTCGGCGTCAGGGGTCGGCGATTTCGGCCTGATTCCTCGATTCATCTGGTAGTCCCCTGTGGCAGCCCGCGACCAAGATGGTCATATATTGGCGTGTCGAATTGACGGTGCGTGCGGACGCCGATTGCTAGCGTGCCTCTGGCGCAACCATGAGACGCGGGGACTGCCGGCGGCCTCTGAGCTGCAGTTCCAGCGAAAAAGGGGAGAGAAAAAGTCAGGGGAAATATCGACGGATCGATTCTTAGGCTTAAGAACAACCGCAAGGGGACTGGCGCAAAACACGTCATAGTTCTCATTCAAAGCATCCACCATCGCCGGGCTGAATTCCGAAACGCCGCGCCAATTCACCACTATCCTGTGTAACTCCACGTGCGGGCCATAGGTAATATATGGCTCGAGGTGCATGAAAACGACTAAATTGATTTTGCCCTGCCGAATCTCTTCAACAACTGGAGCCGCGTCCCAATGTCCTGCAAGCTCAAGGGAATGAATGGCAAAAGCATCGAGCAATTCCGGGTCGCGGCCTTTCATGCTCAAAAGAGACACGTCAGAAATCAAGCGAAAGGGACGAAGAGCAGCGTAGGACATGCCCTCGGGGGTATGGAAATAATCAAAATACCCCTTGTCCTTAGACAAATCGGAATAAGCAGCGGAGAGCAAAGCTGGAATGACAATTAGAGAGGCAACTGGCAAGTGCGGCCACTTTCTGAAGGACTGAACAGCTGCCGGCAGAAGCAGGGCGCAGCCTGCAAGGGTCGGAAGGTAATAATGCGAATTTGAACCTGCCTGCGGCAATCCGGAAAGCGCAACGAGCCCGCTAACCATCGCAAAA
>DASSIO010000279.1:0-38432 GCA_035691825.1 Terriglobales bacterium
GTGCACCGTTCAGAACCCAAAAGACTTGCCAAGTTTGATCGTAAATCCGCTGCGGTCATGTACCTGCGACAGGTTGAGCATATATCGGTAACCCACATCGATTGCCGCGCTTTTTGCAAAATACCAGCGCAATCCCCAAACTCCATCCACGGGATCGCTGGGGCCCTGCGAAGTGTTTTCGGTATCGATGCCAATCAGCCCGAACCCATGACCTTCCTGGCCTAGTACACCCGTGTACTCCGAGAGAAATTGCAGGCGATGCTGGGCGCGAAAGATAAAGCCCTGCCCAAAAATGATCTGATCCCCGGGAGTGAGCAGAGTCTGTCCATGCGCCTGTGGATTGCGCGTGACCAGGTAAGTGATATTGTTCGCCAGCACGATTTCCCGGTTAAGCGTCCTGCTGAGAGCTAGCGTGAAAGAGTAATTGAGGGCGCCGGCTTGCGCGCCGAACTTGGCCAGCTCTGCAGCAGCGCTCTCGGTCGGAATGACAAACGACGCCCGCATGGACACGCTGAGAGGATCGCCGCGAGTTTCCGACCAGAAGTTGGCCTTCAACCCTAGCGTCACCGGACCCCAATCGGAATTATTGAAGGCCGCAAAGGGAAAATCGGCCACGTAACCCGCCGCAGGACCGTGCCAGGTATTGTGGAGTGGTCCCGGATTCAGCCCACAGTAAATCGGCGCTTGAAACACATTGTGAGCGCAGCCCGCAGGCTGTCGAAGGCTCAGCTCCGAGGGTATTCCAATGTGCAGATGCCGGTATGGCTCGAATTGCGCAAACACCGTGATCTTGTTCGTCAGACCCGCCGCCACATTGAATCCGGTGCCCAGCGCCGTTACACTGCCCGGAGCGCGGGAGAACTTATTGGCGTATGCCGCCACAGTTAACGTCCTCTTGGGAAGACTCTCTGCGGTCTCAACGTTGAATAGCCCCGGAGTTCCCGCCGTGGTGGGTGCAGGCGCAAAGACCAAGGGAATTTCCTCCGATTTCGCAGCTCGGCGCGGCTCCGCATCTTTATCGCCTTTGCTATCGCTGGCCTCCGGCGTTGTTTTCGAAATAAGGTAGGGAGCGGCTTGCGAAGAACTACCCTTTGCTATGCCAGATAAGTCGTTGCTGCAGACAGATGGGAACGATAGAAGAGCAACCATCAACATTGAACAAGCAAACATTCACAACTCCCCGAGCCGCGCCTGGCCAGGTGCGTGGGATTGTTGCCCTAACCGACTGAGCACAGATTGAGGGCAGCTATAGTTAACTGCAGGTACAAAAGATTGGCATCTTTCATTAAGGGACAAAGTGGAACGTATCTAGATGATCCACGAGCGCGGCCTCGTTGCATCTGCGCACATTCTTTTCTGACCGGCCACACCAGTGCGCTTATTTGTGCAGCTCAATGGTGACTAAGCCATTGATTTTCGCTGAAACGCTCTCCACGTATTCGGCCCTGACGTGCATACCCTCCAGATCCGTGCAGGGTTGAAACTCCGGCTTGGCTGTGTAATTCAATGCAGTGAACTGAACCTGGTAGTAATTGCGCGCGTGCAGCGTGACCACCTTGCCACCGGCATTTACATCCAAGTCGATGACCGCAGGCGGCGAGCAGCGGACGTTGCTGACCGTACCGATGATGCTGCGGTGCGGCCCCTTCAGGTTTTCCTCTTTCTCCTCTGCCCCGGTATCGGTTTTTTCTGGCTCATAATCCTTGGCCGCGGCCGTGGCCTCCCGGTACTGACGTTCTATTTCCTCGTCCTCCGTGCGAGCGGCCTCGGCGTGCTGAACAGCTTGCAGCTGATACTGAATTTCGCTGGCCTCCGCTGACGTCCTCGCGACTTTGAGTGCAGCCTGAAGCACCGCGACTGCATCCTGGTCGCGGCGCATCGCCTGCAACACGCGAGCCGCATCCAACCGGAACGCGATGTGTCCGGGATCCAGCTGAATAGCTTTCAATGTCAATAAGTGTGCCTGATCCAAGTTCTTGTACCTCATGGCATAAAACACAGCGAGACGGTCATATGCCGCAGCGAATGCCGGACTCAATTTGATTGCCTTTTGCAGGCTGCTTTCGATTTCCCGCTCGCTCTCCTCGCCCGCGACCCCGTGGCTCATCGCAATGGATGCGAAATAATAGTTGGCCAGGTAACTCTGCGAATCCAGTTTTACCGCCTGCTCAAACCACTTCTGCGCTTGGTCCAGGCGACCGGCGCGAAACTCCAGGTAACCCATGGTCTCAAGTGCCAGAGTGTTGTTCGCGTCGTCCTGAAGCACTTGACTCAGCAAAGCGCGGGAATCGTTTTCACGCTGGTTATAGGCGAGAAAGTCTGCGCGTACGGCGTCGGCTTGCGTCGGCGTGATCGGCTTGACCTTGAAAAGCGCATCATCGACAGGCAGCGCTTTGGTTAGTTTGAAGCTAAATAGAGGCCCCTCAATATACCTTTCGAGAGCGGCTTGCAGTTGCTTCAAATCACCAAAAGCCTGTGTCGCGGCCGTCACCGGATCAACCTGCTTTCGCAGCAAAATCATGTAATCGCGGAGCCTATCGCTGCCTTCCTGCTTATCCTTCACCTGGAGATAGTGGGCCAGGGCCCAGGACTCGGCATAGAAAATCGACCCCTTCTTTTCTTCGTGATAGTACGGCGAGTTGTGATCGACGGCTAAAAGTGTAGTCAGCGGTAGCAGACGGTTTTGCCGTAACCATAGGATATCGTCAGCGCTGGCCTCCCCCAGGACCGTGTGCTTTTCGCTGATGTCGGTGTTCTGGTAAAACTCGGCCAGACCCTCGTCTAGCCACAGTGGAATCCATTCCGACTTGCTGAGCAGCAGGTGCGTGTATTCGTGATAGACGGTCGCATAAGGGTGCTCACCGCCCGCGTCCATTCGTAGTAAGACATAGTTCTTGTCGGGAGCCCGTAGGAATAGACCGGCAAGTTGGAGTTGCCCTTTTTTCAGGTAAGCTTCCGGCTCCAGCGCCTGAAAAGTTTTGGCGTCTTTTACCGCGATAACAAAAACCGGCGCGCTGGAATCAACCTGCATGTTGGGGAACGCGGTGTGAAATACCAGTCGCATGCGCTCAAACTGGTCAGCGATACGCCGCGCGTCTTTTTCGCCTCCGTCGCTGAAAACGGTGAAATGGGGTCCGCTAACTTCCAGCCAATTTTCCCGTTTCTCACGCCCCACGCTCGCCAGCGGAGCGAGCACAATCACCAGCGCGAGCAGTCGCTTTAACATAAGTGGAACCTATCCAAGCTTCGGCTTTGGGCAAAGCCGCAACATTGTACTTCATAACTAGCAACGCAACCACATTTCTATACTTACTTGCTCTGAGCCTTTTATTTAGAAGCTGGAAGTGGTTAAAGCGAATGATAGAAGAAAGAGTTGCCCGCGGGGCGCCTTACGCGGTCGGGATTTGATTTCACCGGCTGTACTGGTTCTTCATCTTTTCCGCATGCCGCTCAATGCCAAGCTGAATCAGGCGGTCAATCAATTCTGGATAAGAGACGCCCGTCGCCGCCCACAGCTTCGGATACATACTGATCGCGGTGAATCCCGGCATGGTATTGATCTCGTTCAAATAAAGCTTCCGCGTTTTCGGGTCCATAAGAAAATCCACTCGCGCCAACCCGGAGCAATCTATCGCCTTGAATGCCGCAATCGCGAGTCGCTGAACTTCTTTGGTTTCCGATTTGGTCAGCTTCGCGGGAATCAGCAACTCCGAGCCTTCATCCAGGTACTTGGCCGCGTAATCGTAAAACTCCTTGCTGGGAACAATTTCGCCGGGCACCGAGGCCTGCGGATTATCGTTGCCCAAAACTGAGCACTCGATCTCGCGCGCTCTTTTCTTTGCGCCTCCCACTGCGGCTTCGACGATGATCTTGCGATCGAATTTGGCGGCCTCCTCGACGCAGCTTGGCAGCTCTTTGCGGCCATGGGCCTTCGTGATTCCGACTGATGACCCTAAATTCGCCGGCTTCACAAATATCGGGTACTTCAGTTTGCTCTCGACCAGCTTCTGAATCTTCCTGGGATTGACTTCCCACTCGCTCCGCAGAAAAGTAACGTGCTTCACAATCGGCAATCCAGCCGCGCGAAACAGCGACTTCATGATGTCCTTGTCCATCCCGGCAGCAGAGCCAAGCACCCCGGCGCCCACGTAAGGAATGTCGGCAAGCTCTAAGAGTCCCTGTATGGTTCCATCCTCTCCAAAGGTTCCGTGGAGCACGGGAAAGATCACATCCACATTGATGGCGCGATCGCTCGCCCGTCGTGCCATGGTATGGTCGGTTTGAAACGGGACCAGCCCAGCATCACGGCGCACCGGCTCGGGCGGCACGACCACCGCCTCCCCTTTTTCCAGCACCGCCGCTCCCGGAGTCACTTCGGGATCACCCGCACGCAGATGTCGCGCCTCATGCTGTCCTGCCAGGAGCCGCTCAGCGTGCTCGGCTGTGAGCCAACGGCCTTCTTTCGTGATTCCGATCGGCACCACGTCGTACTTGCTTTTGTCGATGGCTTCGACTACCGACGCCGCCGACAGCAGCGACACTTCGTGCTCACCGCTGCGTCCGCCAAACAGCACACCTACCCGCAACTTTTTCATGACCCATCAGTCTGGGACGGCGGCCACAGTTACGTCAATTGCGGCACTGGTTCAGCCGAGACCGCCGAGGCTGACCAGCTCGGATTCTTGACCAACGAACCTGTGGGAATCCCTGTCGACCCGTGGCCGCGTGTCCATCTGGGCCTCCAACCTCTGGGCCATAAGCCTACACGACCGGGCCATTTTCGCTCCTCGCCCCGTCCCTTAGTTTTTTAAACACTCCAGCCCTGGCCGATAAGGTGGGTATGCGTAGTTCGGACCAGAATTGTTTTGCCAGACTAACTGAGGATATCTGGCAGCTCTCGCCGTTCCATCCCAAGTCCGGTATCTCTGAGTTTCTGCAGCGCTTTGTTGAGGGCGGGGAGTTTGACGCGGATCGCTTCTGGGCTTTTATTTGTTCGCGAATACCTGGATGCGTGGCCGGAACGCCTATTTCAGCTCGGCCAACTTTGACGAAGCCACGCTTGCGACTTCCGTGTTCGGATTCTCTTTCTGCAGTTGCTCGTAAATCCGCTTCGCCTCCAGCGGTTGATGCTCGTCCCGGTAAAGCCCGGCGAGTTCCAGTTGAGCCGTCGCTTTACCTACCGAAGCGCTAGGATGATCGGCAAGCTGCTTGTAAATATCTATGGCGTCCTTGGGCCGGTTCATCTTGCGGTAGAGTGACGCCAAAGCGAACTTCCCGAGAGCGGCAAGATCCTTGTCCCGCGCGGAACTCACCTCTTTTAGCTCCCGCTCCGCGGTAGCGTTATCACCCATGGCCGATGCTGTCACGCCCGCAAAATACCGGGCAAAATCGCTGGCGTGCGTATGGGGATAATTATCGATGACCGCCTGAAACTGCTTGTGTGCGGCCGCTGCCCGCTCCTGTGCCGATCCGAAGCTGGGAAACTCGGGCGATGCCGGCATGCCTGCCGGACGCAAAGGCGTGTCGAAGGTGCGGATCGCCTGGCCAAAATCGACGCTTGCCTTTTGATCCTGCTGGTTGAAGTGATACCAGACCCCGGCTACCGCCGCGACAATCACAAGCAACACGACAGCGGCCACGATCAGAGCATTTTGGTGCTCCGTCGTCCACTCCATGGTGTTTTCAGCAAAACTTATCGTCGCTTTGCTGAACTTGTCTTCTTTGAGTGAATGGCGAGTTTCTGCGCGCACGAATTACCCTTCTAGAAAATGGCGAGTCGCAACGGCGGCGCTACCTGGGAGCTTCTTCCAGCAGGCCTTGTTCGAGCTTTTCCTGGCACTCGATGCAGTGCCGGGTCCAGGGAACCGCTTCCAGACGCTTAGGATTGATTTCTTTACCGCAGGAAATGCATTCTCCAAAACTGCCTTGGCGTATGCGCTCCAGAGCCTTTTCTACCATCTGCAGCAGCTGGCGGTCGTTGTTGCTTTGATGAAACAGGAATTCCTTGTTGTAGGAACTGGCGGCACGGTCGGCGATGTCCTGCGCGGTATCCTCGTCGGCGCTGCGTCCATCCTGTTCCGTGCGCGAAACCGTGCGGCGCAATTCCTGCTGCCGCGTTTCCAGCCGCTTTTTGAATTGATCTAACTTCTTCTTGTCCATGGAAAGTCGGTCTGCGGCCCCTCTGGGCCGCCTCCCAGAAACATTAATTGTGATTTAGCCAAACAAAAATGATAAGCGCCTCAGGGAGAATGCGTCAACTGCCGCGTTCTGTCCGAGAACGTGACTCATTCCACATTCGTCACCGGCGCCGCTTGACATTCCTTCCGCCCCCATGTATTGAAGGAGAGCATTTCGTTTCTGGTGCTGTTTTTTCAAGCTCAATAGGGAAGCCGGCGAAAGTCCGGCACGGCCCCGCCACTGTGATCGTGGAGGGCTGGTCAAGATGCCACTGACCGAGTGGGCGTCGCTGCAAAGCGAAGGCGTAGCGGTCGGGAAGGCGGCCAGTCCGATGAAGCGAGAGTCAGGAGACCTGCCAGAAACTGGGTGAGATTGGCCCCGTAAGCCCCTCACCAACCTAACTCTACTCTGTCGCGGGACAGGAGGAGCCGTGCGCATCATTCTGGCAGTCTCTCTTTTTCTTCTTTTTGGTCTAACTCCTCTCCTAACCTCAGCTCAGCAGTCCAGCCAAGTCTCAGGGACGGTCGTCGATCCCGATCATGCCGCCGTCGCTCACGCGAACGTTCGCTTGTTATCCGCTGATGGTAGGCAAATCGCGGAGACTTTAACCGACAATCAAGGTTACTTTACGTTCCGGGAATCATGCCCTGGCCATTGCTTGGTTGAAGTGCACCAGCTTGGCTTTCGGCTTCAGAAGCAATCCGCAGCCGAACAGCCTGTCGTCCTGCAAGTCGCTCCAATTCAGGAACGCGTCGTAATCACGGCGAACCGCACCGAAACTCCTACCAGTGAAGTAGGAGCAGATATCACGGTGATAGGCAGTAAGGAAATCGAAGAACAACAGCCCTTGCTGCTGACTGAGGTCCTGCAGAACACTCCTGGACTGGCTGTGGTCCGCAGCGGCGGGCTCGGCTCCAATGCATCCGTTTTTGCCCGCGGCGGCGACAGCGATCACAACAAAGTTCTCTTGGATGGCATCCCCATCAATGAACCAGGTGGCTTCTGGGATTTCGGGAATCTTGCAGCCGACGACCTGGATCGCATCGAGATTGTGCGCGGGCCACAGTCGGCGCTCTTTGGTTCCGACGCGATGGCCAGCACCATCCAACTCTTCAGCCGTCGTGGCACGGAGGAAGGCGCGCGGCCCCACTTCCGCTTCAACTTCGATGCGGGCAAATACAACACCCTGCACGGAGGAGCCGCGATCAGCGGGCTCACCAACCAAGTCGATTACGATCTCTCTTGGGACCAACTGCGCACCGATAACCAGGATCCGAACAATGCCTTCCGCGATTCGACAGCTTCGGCAAACCTGGGTTGGAACCCCGATGAACGGAATCACTTTCGCCTGATTTTGCGGGGCGATTCCTCGCTGGTCGGCACATCGGGGCAGACCGCCTTTGGCCGCCCTGATCTGGATTCGTTTTTCCGCCGAGGTGAAGGTTTCGGGGGGGGCAGCTGGCATCAGCAATCAAGCAGCAGCTGGGACCAGCGTGCGACCTATACTTTTTCCCGCTCTCGCCAGGTGTCACGTGATTTGGGGCTCGACCCGCCGTTCACCCCCAGTTTTGATGGCCATGTTGCGCCGTTCGAGTTTTTCGATTTTGCCACCAATTTCCTGAACGATACCCGTCGCCATCACCTCGATTACCAAAGCGACCTGCGACTCGGATCGCCTATCGACGCATGGGGCCGGCACGCCGTCACCTTTGCCTTCGATTGGGATCGCGAGCAAGGCACGATCGGCGATCGTGACTCTACCGATCCTTTCACACACGCTGTCCGCGATAATTTCGGTGGAACCTTTCAGGATCAGCTTGTGCTGCGGCGGCTCTTCCTGGCCGCAGGAATGCGTGTCGAGCACAATGGCAGCTTCGGCTTCGCGGTTGTGCCACGCGGTTCCGCTGCTTATTTTTTGCGCCAGGGCTCGGGATTCTTTGGCGCGACCAAGTTGAAATTCAACTTTGGTTTGGGTATCAAAGAACCTTCTTTCACCCAGTCCTTCAGTCGCGTGCCCGCATTTTTAGGCAATCCCAACCTTCGCCCCGAAAGGGTTCGCGCTTTTGATTTTGGTGTGGACCAGCGCTTATGGAATGAGCACGCGAAGCTGGAAGTCAATTGGTTCGATAATCGCTTCCGTGATCTCATCGAGTTCGAGACGATCAGCTTCAATCCCTTTACCGGATCGTTTATCAACATCAACGAAACCAAAGCCCAGGGAGCAGAGCTGGTCGCCGAAATCGCCCCTCGGGCCGGTCTGCGTTTCACCGCCGAATACACGTATCTCAACGGAAGGATTGTGAAAAGCAATATTCCAACCGACCCCGTGTTTGGGCAGGGACAGCAGTTGCTGCGCCGTCCCCGGCACTCCGGCTCAGTAGGAGTCAGTTGGAACTGGCGTCATCTCACCGTAACCAGCAACGCACTTTATGTTGGCCGGCGGGTCGATAGCGATTTTCTCGGACTAATACCGCCGCTCACTAGCGATGATCCTTACACCAACTGGCGTCTGGCCTGGGTCTATCGCTTTTCGAAACACGTGTCCTACACCGGAGAGTTCAACAACATGCTCGACCAAAAATATATGGAGGCCCTGGGATTTCCGGCACTGCGCTTCACCTATCGCACCGGAGCCCGCTTTGAGTTTTAGTTCATGGAGCGGCGGGCGTCCTCGCCCGAGTCGCGTTGCTTGGGGGGACAGCTTGCTTGCGTGGGGGCGGGCGCCCTCGCCCGTCCGGCGGAGCGAAGCTCCGCTCAGTGCTGCAGCAGTATTCAAGCTTAGCTGAGAATCGATCTGACGAAAGGAGACACCAAATGGTTTACCTGATTATTTTCCTCGCTGTTCTGGCGCGCTTCATTCCTCACGTTTGGAACTTCTCGCCAGTGTATGGAGCGTTGCTGTTTGGCGGCGCGCGGCTGAAGAAACACACATCACTCTGGTTTCCCACTCTCTTGTTGGGTATCAGTGATGTAATCCTTAGCGATGTTTGGTACCACATTCACATTGGCTGGCGAGAAGCGTTCCAGTTGGCCGCATTCGCCGCTATCCCCCTCTGCGGCTGGTCGCTGCGCAAGCGGTTCACCGCCGCTCGTTTCGGCGCGTCATGCTTCGCTGGACCGACCGCCTTCTACTTCATCAGTAATTTCGGCGTCTGGCTCGGATGGCATACTTATCCAGCCACCTGGGATGGACTCATTCAATGCTACGTCGCCGGCATCCCGTTCTATGGATATTCTCTTGCCAGTACGTCCCTCTTTGCCGGAATTCTGTTCGGGCTTTTCGAATACTTCCAGCTGCGTCAGACGCTGCGTCATCACGCAGCGCTGCGCGTTAACTAGCGTACGTCCCGTGATCGGAGCAAAATATGTCATCCCCAGCGAAACGGAGCGGAGTCGAGGGACCTTGCGTTTGCAGTTGTTATTTTAGAAGGGCCCTTCGCAGGCCGCGGAAAAAGTCAGAAGCTCTGGGGATCACCGTGCCATGGATCACTGTGGAAGAGCGGCCCTTTAGGGCCGCGTAACTGGTGTCCAATAATTGCGGGGCTTTAGCCCCTGAGGGACCTCAAAGACTCATTTTGAAAAATACGCGCCGAGGTGCAACATGCGAATTTGTTCTTTCTTACCATCGTCCACCGAAATTCTTTTCGCGCTCGGTCTCGGGGACTCGGTCGTCGGGGTCACTTTTGAATGCGATCATCCCGCCGAGGCTCGCGAAAAGCCGGTGGTGGTCTACAGCAAAATGCCGCCCGGACTCAGCGAGCGTGAGATCGACACCAAGGTCAATGAGACCTACGGCTCCGGACAAAGCCTGTATCGACTTGATGCCGAAAAACTGCGCGCCAGCAAGCCAGACCTGGTCATCACTCAGGACCTGTGTCACGTTTGTGCAGCCTCTCCGGACGACCTCGCTGCCGTGCTCGACACACTTTCTCCTCGCCCCGAGGTCCTGTGCCTCAGCCCCCACACTCTCGCCGACGTGTGGAACGACGTTCTCCTGGTCGGCGAAGCTACCGACCGGGTTGCTGCCGCCAGGGAACTCATCGCCGCTCTTAAGACCAGCGTTGAATCTGTTTCGAAACATTCCGTAACCAGTCGCCCGAGAGTGCTCTGTCTGGAGTGGCTCGATCCGCCTTTCGTTGGAGGCCATTGGGTCCCCGAGATGGTCGCATTGGCCGGCGGTGTCGAGGTCCTGGGCCGCGCCGGCTTGCCGGGCGTGCAAGTCACCTGGGAGCAGATCGTGGCCAGTGATCCTGACATCATTCTTGCCATGCCCTGCGGCTATCACCGCGAGGAGGTGGCCCAAGAACTACGCGTTGTGCCCTTCCCTCCAGAGTGGTTTTCGCTGCGCGCCGTCAAGGACGGGATGGTGTTTGCCATGGACTCCAGTAGTCACTTTTCGCGGCCAGGACCGCGTCTCAGCGAAGGCATCCGGGAAATTGCAGCCCTGTTTCGCGAACATGCACCCAGGAAACTCGCAGCAGCAGGGGCCCGAAGATCACACTTTTCCCGAACCGCCGAGCGACCATGAAACGAATTCTGCTTTCCTGGAGCAGCGGTAAGGACAGCGCCTGGTCGCTACATGTGCTCCGCCAATTGGCGCAATACGACGTGGTCGGCTTGCTTACAACGTTCAATGAAGCAGCCGGCCGGATCGCGATGCACGCTGTTCGACGCGAGCTTGCCCAACTGCAGGCCGCCTCTGCCGGAGTTCCTCTGTGGGCTGTCCCGCTTCCTTGGCCGTGTTCCAACGACCGCTATGAATCAATCATGAAGGACGTCTGCCTGAAGGCAGTGGCCGAAGGTATCACCGGCGTTGCTTTCGGCGACCTCTTCCTCGAGGACATTCGCAGCTACCGTGAGAAGCAACTGCAGAGTACCGGCCTTCAACCGATTTTCCCTGTTTGGGGTCTACCCGCCCGGGACCTGGCGCGTGACATGATCACGGCCGGCTTGCGCGCCAGGCTGACCTGCGTGGATACCACCAAATTGGACGCCTCCTTCGCTGGCCGCGAATTCGATGAGGAACTCTTGAAGTCCCTGCCCCACAGTGTCGATCCGTGTGGAGAAAACGGCGAGTTTCACACGTTCGTTTACGCCGGCCCGATGCTGAAATCTCCGGTTCCAATTGCGGCTGGCGAGACAGTCATCAGGGAAAAGTTCGCATTCGCCGACCTCCTGCCCGCCGAAGCCGCCGCTAGTATCGAGATTCCCGCTTGATCATTTCTTCGGGAATCCCTGATTAGGTGCCATTTTGAAAGGGACGGCCTTCAGCTATCCGCGGTATCTCCCACAAAATTCATGGGGCTTCAGAGACTGTGTCACAACTCGCGGCTAAGAAAGTGCTACCAACCACGGCTTCAGTCGCCACCGCGGCGGCAGAGAATAGCGCGGCACGTGAGTGCCGGGTACTAAACGTGGGATGAGAGGAGTCCCGAAAGGGACGGCACAGAAGTTCCGACACAGTCTCTTCAGCCCCTCGGGTACTTAATCAGAGCTTCCTCAGCGCGGCAACGTCTGCGCCAGATTGGCTAGCGTGTAGGCCAGCACCGCCATCGCGGCGGCATTCTCCTGCAATTCGCGCGGCATGATCTTGTCCAGAGTGTCGGCCGCCGTGTGGTGATAGTTGAAGTAGAAGCGAGCGTCCTGCAGCGGAGCAAATCCTGGAACTCCCGCATTTACCAATGGCGTGATATCGGACCCGGGACTGTGCGCAACCTGCTCTAGCAGATTTCCTCCAGTGCCTCTCAGAATCTCGAGCATGGGCCGAAGCAAAGCCTCGCCTGCGGGATTCATTTTGGCGAGGTAGCCCATCGGATGTCCCGCTCCCAGATCGCTTTCGATCGCACCCACGTGGTTAGCCATTTCCGCTTCATGAGCCTTGGCGTATGCAGCATGTCCGCGCCCGCCGTTTTCTTCGTCCATCCAGGCGACCACCCGAATTGTCCGTTTCGGATGCAACCCTAATTTGCGAATCAGGTTGGCAACTTCCATCGAAACGGCGACTCCCGCCGCATCATCAATCGCGCCTGTTCCCAAATCCCAGGAATCGAGATGCCCGGAAACTACGACAATCTGCTCTGGGTGTTCGCTGCCTTTCAGATCGGCAACGACATTGTGAGCCACGGACTCGGGCATCGTCTGCGGCGTCAGTGTCACGTGCAGCCGTACCGGGCCCTGCTTCACCAGATCAGCGATGAGATCGGCATCTTCGGCACTTACGGCACCCGCCGGGATCGCAGCGGGAACGCTGTAGCCGGTGTGCGGGATGCGGTATTCAGCACCGCCAACCGAACGAATCAGAGATGCTATCGCGCCCAGGTCAGCGGCAACTTTGGCGCCCAATCCCCGATACTGAACCGCCTCGCCGTAGGCATCCAGCGCAAAACCGGCTGCGGCTTTTCTGTTATCGAAGGCAACGTCGTACAGGACAATCTTGCCCGCTACCTTGTCCCGGCCGAGCGCCTTCAGCTCATCAAAGCTCCTCACCACAACCATCTCGCCGGTAATTCCCCCGGCAGGGGTCGCGCTGCTGCCGCTGAGCGTGGTTACAACTATCTTCTGTGTCGTTCCCGGCGCTTGCTCTGGATATTGCACGAGCTCGGCACTTTCAATGCCACGAACCCAGCGCGGCACGCGCACTTCCTCCAGGTGTATATCCAAGCCGAGCTTACCCAATTCATCACCCACGTACCTGGCGGCGAACTCTGCTTGCGGGGATCCGCCCATTCTTGGACCGATGTTCTCTGTCAGGTGCGCCGTCTGCTGGTAGGCGTAATCGCTGGCCAGAGCCGCGTCGCGCAGGTGCGCGAGTTCTTCCAGCAACGCTTTTGGATATTCGACCTCCGGGGCAGCAGCCTGCATTTGCCCAAAAGAGGTCGGTAGCCCTGCGGCGAGAATTGTGAGCGTGAGCGCAATAACAAACAGAGTTTTGTTGATCATTTCTTGGTGGACTTGGGCGATCGCGATCCGGTGTGACCAAAAAGACTCGACAGCTTAACAGACGCGCCCGGCTCAATCGAGACGAATCCTTGCCAATGCAGCCTCAAAAAAGCAAACGGCCCCATTTCTGGGGCCGCTGTAAAGAGGCGGTTCGGAAGGCAATCAGGAAAGGCAATGCTTGGAGTCGGTCCGCGAGCCGGAACCGAGATACGGGAATTGTCGAGAACAGTGACGGGAAATCATGCTTGATCTGCGGCCTCTTTCTTATCCGCTGATAGTGCACTTGCCGAACCAAATTCCGGCGCTTTTTCCCGGCCGCCAGCTGCGGTCAGCAACCGCTTGGGCTGCAACGACTTGCGAAATGGCGAGAACTCCTACCCTAGAACCAACTACCAGAAACTCTGTATTTCCAAGCTGCAGGAAGATGCACATCCCTATGCACAGGAAGTTTTCGCGCCGTTCTCTCGCAGCTACGTGCGTACGGAGAGTGGCTGCAGTCGCTGAATGCAGAGGCAATTTGGATTAGTTATCTCGGGAGAACTGTCCTAGAATGTACCCCTTACGGGAGCGATGCATGCAGAGGGTATTTTCTTCGAGCCTTGTGGCAGCTGCTGTTCTAATACTACTGTTCACCGTCGGAGCATGGAGTGCCGACAACTCCCAGAACCCCGGTCAGCAGCAATCGAAGATATCAAGCCTTGACCGCGAACGGGCGCAACACATGTTCGACAACGTAGCGACCGACATCCGCAAGCACTATTACGACCCCCAGTTCCACGGAGTGGACTGGGACGCAAATGTTCGCGAATATAAAGCTCGGATTGACAAAGCTGCCACGATGAACATGGCGCTCTCTCATATCGCCGCAGCCCTTGCCGTGTTGAATGATTCGCACACTTTTTTCGTCCCTCCTCAACATGCGTATCGCCATGACTACGGCTGGCGGATGCAGATGGTCGGCGAGCATTGTTACGTGGTACAGGTGAGGCCCAGGAGCGATGCCCAATCAAAAGCCGTCAAACCCGGCGACGAGATACTCACCATTGACGGGTTCGCTCCTGATCGAAGCAATCTCTGGAAGATGGAGTATGTGTACAACTTGCTCCGGCCTCAGGCCGCGGTTCGGCTGAATCTCCGTGATCCTGCAGGCGCCACGCGTCAACTGGATGTAGCGGCCCTTATCAAGATGGGACCTGTTGTGAAAGACGTGACCGGGAATGGCGTTTGGGACCTGGTCCGAGCGGAAGAAGATGAAGAACACGCTTCACGTGTACGATACGCCGATATAGGCAAGCAACTGCTAATGGCGAAGTTGCCGAGCTTCGGCGGCGATGAAGAAATTGACCGCCTTCTCAGTGAAGCACGCAAGCACGAACAATGGATTCTTGACCTTCGGGGAAACCCGGGCGGCTACGAGGATGCTCTGAAGCTGTTGATCGGCGGCATCTTTGAACACGATGTCAAGATTGGCGATCGAGTGGGGCGCGAGATAAAACATGAAGAATTGTTAGCCAAGCATTCACACCACCCTTTTAACGGCAAAATCATCGTGCTAATCGATAGCCGATCTGCATCGGCTGCCGAGCTGTTCGCTCGCGTCGTGCAGATTGAAAAACGCGGTCTGGTCCTGGGCGATCGCAGCTCAGGAAGCGTGATGGAGGCTCGCTCATATTCGTATCATCTCGGGAGCGACACCATCGTTCCTTACGGCGCCTCTATCACCCATGGCGACCTACTCATGGCGGACGGCAAAAGTCTGGAGCATGGCGGAGTAACTCCAGACGAAATCGTGCTGCCTACGGCAGCAGATATGGGCAGTGGACGCGATCCCGTGCTCGCCCGTGCAGCCGAGATTTTGGGAGCGAAACTCACTCCAGAAGATGCTGGAGCACTGTTTCCTTACGAATGGCGTCCAGAATAAGCAACCTTCAACTGTCGGCGCTCCGAACTCAACAGAGCGGGGGGCGGCCTAGCTGTTCCCCGTGACCGTCCTCAGCTTGCCTGGCAGGAAGTGATAGGGCGGCCAGGGCCCGCTGATGGCGATCTCGCAATTCTTCAATTGCTTGGTTGCCGTGTTGTACCGGTTCTGATACTTCTCGATCGACTTGGAATCGATCAGGTGGGCGATGTCGATCAGCATGCCCTCCGAATCAACTTTCTTGCAGCTCACTTCTTCTTCGAGCGGATTGAAGAGTTTGTGGACTTGCACCGACAGGGCCCGCGCTTTGGTTTGCCGCTCGCGATCGCGTGAAGCCTTCACCCGGAGCTGAGCCAGATATTCTCGCCCAACCGTGTCCGGCAGCAGCGTGTCAGTCATGGCCTCGCGCAGCGAACCATCACGGACGACCACCTTCAGGTGCATCTCCGCTTTGCCCCGAAGCCTTGCCACACTTAGCCCAAAGGCCTTGCGGTTCGCGCGAACCGCCTGTCGCAAAGCGTCATCGCTGTCAAACACCGTCCCAAAACGGAACGGGAGAACAGTTCCCTGCCGGAAGCACACGCTGACTACCCGTGCGTGCTCCAGCACGGATTTTTCATCCAATTCGCCGCTTCGCTCATACTCGCTGACGATCACGGCAAACTCGCCGCTTGGGTAACCCAGCACAGAAGTGCCGTTCACGCCTTGAATGCCGTCGAGAAGAAATGGCCGCCGAGCACGGCTGCCGTTGGAGAGGGTCTGTAACTCAGTGAGGCAGTATGCGTACCACGCCATGTATGTTTCTCCGAACCTGGGCTCGAGCACGAAGAACTGGCTGCGAGCGTTTTACGAAGTTTGGAACTTCGAACCTTGGAAGAAAAGGCTAGGTACTTCTACGAGACAGGACGTCGAACCTTGCGTCCTAACTTCATCTTACTTCTGCTTACTAGAAAAATGCAACCTTTTCGTTGCAGGAGTTAATCTGACTTCGGGTCACTCGGGAGGACCACAGATGCGGCTTCTTCAGTCTGCCTACTTTTTTCTGCCCGCCGCCTTGGCGGCGGCTTTTAGCGCGCAGCGCTCGCGCACAGCCAGGTTCACGACTCGTAGCATTTCATCCGAGGGGGCCGGCTTCCCGGTCCAAATCTCAAATTGGCGGGCGGCCTGATATACCAGCATCTCAACTCCGGATATGACTTCAACCCCACGAGCACGCGCCAGTTGCACCAGAGGCGTTTCCGGAGGATCGTAAACCATCTCGAAAACATACCGGCAGTTGATCTCCTTCTCCTGCAATGGTGATTCCTTTGACCCCGCCATACCCACGGGCGTCGCATTGATGATCACGTCGAAGGATGCATTCTTTAGATCGGACCGCTTCATCAGGCGGGCGTGCGCCGAACGCGCCAGCTTCTGTGCGGGAGCCAAGCTGCGATTCAGAATGTAGACTTCGCACCCTCTCTCCTTCAGGCCGAACACGGCTGCGCGGGCCGCCCCGCCTGCTCCCAAAACCAGAATCTTGGCGCCCTGCAAAGTGATGCGCTGCTCCAGCGGACGAACCACACCCGAAGTATCCGTATTGAACCCGTACAGCTTCCCATCCTGCGCCCGTACCACCGTATTGCACGCACCTATCTTGCTGGTGTGCGAATCGGTATTGTCCAGGTGCTGCAGAATCTCTTGTTTGTACGGCATCGTGACGCTCAGGCCGTGCAGGGGAATGTCCCGCACGCAGTTCATCAGATCCGGAAGAGTCTTGGCATGCAGGGCGAGGTATACGGCATTCACGTTTTCGCGTCGGAGGGCCGCGTTCATGATCACTGGGGACAAAGAATGCGCCACCGGGTCGCCCACCACTCCATATACGCGCGTAGCGGCGTCGACTTGCTCGATGCGATATGTGTTACGCAGTTCTTGGGCTGTAACCTGCCCCGGTGCCGTCTCTTCTCCCGCATGAGCTGACGCGAACGTGAATACGCTTCCGGCTCGCACCCCCAAAACCCGGCTGATGATGCCCTGCTCTCCCATACACAATCCGACCATCGAGTGGCGGTCGCCATATTTTTCCAGAAACCGCATGATCGTGACGTTGTCGGAAAGTGTGGTGGCTGTCGTGACGATTTTGTAGAAGTCAGCCGGGATTGCGACCATCTTATCCGCAACTTCTTCCAGCTTCTTGGTGGCGCGAAAGTCGTGATAGGAGAGCACCAGTGCAGCCCGCGTGCGCAGTCTCTGAATCTGTTCCGGTTTCATCTGCGATGCGCTTTGGACCTCAAGATCCACCAACTGGCACCCGCAATCGGCAGCCTTGGTAACGACTTGCAGTTGCGCCGCAAGCGATCCGCGGAACTTGCCTCCATTCGCCGCTCGCCGGCAGGTTGCGATCGAGTAGACGTGGGGATGCAGATCCGTGAATTTCCGGATCTTGGGAAAGGCCAAAGCCGGACGGGAAAGGTAATCTAACCTGAACTCCACAAAGGGGTTATCGCGCGCGATCGACTCCGCCTTCGCGACCATGTCGTCAGCCTCCGAGCCAATGACGGCTACGCAGACCCGCGGTAGTCGAAGGGGTAGCAGGCGCGCTATGTGATTGGCAGCCAGTGCCATATCAGTCGGCGCGATATTACAGGCCTCTAAACGTAGATGCAACAGTCGATTATGGTTCCGGCAGCAGAAAAACTTTTGACCTTGTTCTGAAATGACACCCTCGTAACCTTGACCCTCCCCCACCCCCTTGTTACTTTCCGGATGCACCCCTGTGTTTCTCGTCACTTAGCACGGGGGCGACGGACGATCGGGCCACCTCCGGCCCGGAGGTAACATGAAGAAAACGGGATTGTTATTGCTCTTGACGTACGCTCTTGCTGGTTTTGCCCAGCAGGCCGGACAGACCACCGTGGCGAGTGCTGCCAGCCCCGATACTCCGTCGGGCCAGTCGTCAATGGTGGAAACCAACGCGAATTTCCCCTCCGTGCAGCTGGCCACTCCGACTTATGCTGATCTGTACTGCGCCGGCTTCATGAGCAAGCAATTGCTGCCCGATGCCGACTACGTGGCTGGCGGCCTGCATACCCCGAACACCACCAAGTACACCAACGGCGACATTATTTATCTCGCCGGGCAGGGGTACCAGCCGGGCGCTCAGTACACCATCGTCCGTGAACTCTATGACGTGAACCGTTTTGAGTCCTACCCCGGCCAGCACGCTTTGGAATCCGCTACCGGACAGCCCTATTCCGAGGTTGGACGAATTAAGATCCTCGACACGCGCAGCAAGAATGCTATCGCTCAAGTGGAGTTCAGCTGCGACAGCATCCTGCCGGGCGATATCGCTATTCCTTTCGCTGAAAAGACCCCCATTCCCTACCATCCGCCGATTAAGTTCGACCGCTTCGCGCCGCCCTCAGGACGTTTGAGCGGCCGCATCGTGATGGCCAAGGACTTCGACACGGTTCTGGGCACCGGCATGAAGGTGTACATGAATGTCGGAGCGAATCAGGGAGTCAAGGTTGGCGATTATTTCCGCGCGGTCCGCTCCTACAACGCCGATTTCCACAATCCGGTCGATGCTCTTTCCTTTGACGCGCCCGTGGGCGAAGACACCCAGAAGAAACAGCCTTCCTATCAACACGGACTGCTGGGTGGCGCCTGGATGGGCAAGAGCGTTCCACTGAATGTATCTGACCTGCCTCGGCGCGCCGTCGGCGAAGTCGTCGTCATCGGCGTCACCCCCACAACTGCGACCGGCATGATCACCTTCGCTTTGGAAGATGTGCACATCGGTGACGGAGTTGAACTCTCCACCGAACAGTAAGCCGCACGAATCCCAGACTCGGCCAGATGCCAGTTCCGCATCTGGCCTTTTCATTTCCCATCCTGACCTTTGAATTGCTTTCCCTCGCTTCCCATACCGGCTTGCCCTTGAGTACTCTTATGGCTAGGCATCCGGCGCCCCATGCGATTCCTCCGCCGTCTTCGTTCCCGAACAACAGCTCTTCCTTGTCTTGTCGCGGTACTCCTGTTTGCAGCTTGCGTTTTCAGTCTCTCCGTAGACGCGCAGACGCTTTCCACCAAGGCACGTTTCCGGCTTTTTGATCAGGTTTGGAAGCTGATCGAGGACAAGTACTATGACCCGACATTTCACGGCGTCAATTGGAAAAGCGTCGGTCAGAGCTATCGTCGTCAAATCGCCACGGCCCGCACGGATGCTGAGACTTACGATCTGCTGAAGCACATGACCGGAGAACTGCACGACGCTCACACCCGCTACCGCTCCCCCGCGGAACGCGATCGCGCCAAGGCTCGACAGGCCACGACTCCCGGAATTTCCATCACTGAGGTCGAGGGTCAACCCGTAGTCTCTAACGTGGAAGCTGATTCGGATGCACAGCGCGCCGGCGTTGAGCCTGGCATGATCGTTACCAGTATTGACGGTGGCCTTTTTCCAGATCGCCTGAAAACTATCCAGCTCGAAGTAGGCGCCTCTTCATCGCCTCGGGCAAGTGCGTTGCTCAGTTATTACGAGTTGCTGGCGGGCGAACCGGGTACCGCCGTACGGTTAACCTTCCTGCGCGCCGATGGTTCCACTCTCAACGTCAGCTTGCCCCGGCACCTCGTATCCACCGCGCCACCCGTCACTGCCCGTACAGTTCCATCCGGGTATGGCTATATCAAATTGAATCTGTTCGGCGATCCTGCCGTTAAGGAGTTCTCAGCCGAGCTTGCCAGGCTCCGTAAAGCTTCCGCATTGATCATCGATCTGAGGGGGAACCCTGGAGGAGATCTTGCGGCCATACTTCATATCGCCGGACACTTCTTTTCCAGCAAAGTTTCATTCGGACGTGTCATCACTCGCTCTGGAAAAGCTCCATCGCTGCTGCTGCGCATTCTCGGCGTCCCCTCGCAACTGTCGGTCGGCGACTCCGGCGGTCCTATTTACGAGGGGCCAATGGTAGTCTTGGTCAATGAGGCTTCCGGAAGCGCTGCCGAAATCTTCGCAGCCGGAATGCAAGAACACCGGCGCGCCCTAATTGTGGGCAGAGAAACGTGCGGCTGTGTCCTGGGTAGTGTCGCCCACACGGTAAAAGGGGGAGGCGAACTGGACATCAGCGAATTCGCCATCGTAACCGGAAAGGACCGAACATTGGAGGGTAGTGGCGTCTTGCCGGATATCGCCGTCCCACTCCGCTTGCAGGATCTGCGCCAACATCGCGACGCAACTCTGACCGCGGCCGTAGCTGCCCTGCAATCTTCCCCAAATTTACGAACCGAAACCTCGCGCCATCGCTAACTTGCCAGTGCGCCGTCCCCTGTGGCAGAAACACTGGAACGTGTCACCAGCGAAAATGGGGCTCACTCGCGTCCCGACGTCGAGCTTTCCCCAAACACTTCCGCGGTAAACGCCTCGAATGTCGCGCCATGCTTCCAGGCGTCCATCGGCAGGCCGGCTTTGCGGCACGTCTGCTCAAGAAAAGTGACGCGATCCCATCCGTACTCGACGGGCACTTGCGGCAACAGCAGCCCTCGTTGCCCTGCCATGGTTACCAGCAGACCGTGGCGGCCAACTTCTACCTGTTGAGGATCAATGGGCTTCAACGCAGACAAAATGCTCAAATGCACCTCGAGTAGCGGCGCCTCATCCTGAGTTACAGGAAAAAAGCGCGTGTCCTCAAAGGCGGCAGCCCGCGCGGTTTCGCCCACGGCCCGGTACACCGACGAAGCGGGAAAAACGTAACCCACACAGCCGCGCAATTGACTGCGAATGTAAAGCGTCGTGAAGACTCCCCGAGGTTCAGCCAAATGTGGGGTGGGCGGATCTAACGCAAGCTCTCGGCCCGCGAGCGCAGTTTCGATCGACTGGTGGGCCAGTCCCAGCAGAAGTAAACGTTCCTCGGGAGAGAACTCGGCGGCCGTCTCAGCGGCTTCAGAGGTGGTCGGTGACTGCGCCGGGCGCGGATTTTCCGGTTGCTGGGACATCACGCTTTCTCCGCCGGCTCAACACAAACGCACGCCTGCGGCTCCGGACCACTTGCCGGTCGATCTTCGACCAGAACGCCACAAAATAATCGATTGCCGAAATCAACGACAGGCAGACCATGACCCAGATGGCAATGTAAGCGATCCAATGGACGGGAAAGTAATAGCCTCCGTACAGCGGCCACACTTTCCATCGGTGATCGACAATCACCGCCACCACCGACACAATCTGCACAAACATCTTGGTTTTACCGAGATCGCTGGCCTGGATGGTGAAGCCTTCGGAGGCCGCAATCGAACGTAAGCCGCTCACCAGAAATTCCCGCCCAATAATCACTACCGCCATCCATGCCGGAACCAGCACGGGATTGAACTGCACCAGGGTGACGAACGCCGCCGCGATCAGAAGTTTGTCAGCGAGCGGATCCAGCAGCATCCCCATGGTGGTGATCTGCCCGCGTTTGCGCGCAAGATAACCGTCGATTCCATCGGTGATCGACGCCGCAATGAACAGCGCCGAGGCCAGCAGTTCTTTCTCGCCATAGCTGCCGTTGAAATGATTGCTCAGCAAGATCCACATCAGCAGCGGAATGCTGAAAATACGGCTCAGCGTGATGTAGTTGGGCAGATTCACTGCTGATCAAAGACGCTCAATCGCGCACACGTCGAGATTATCCTCCACGTAGGAGGCGGAAAGCAATGAACGGGTTATCCTCTGCACCGTCTGACTTGTTCTGCTAGGACGCTTTCTTCTGGTGCGCGATGATCTGCTCCTTGATCTTCTGGTAGGTCGTTTTGGGAACGATTTTCTTCGTCACCAACTCGTTCTTGGCGCGATAGGGCCGGCCATCAATGATCTTCTGCGCCGTCGCTTCCCCGATACCCGGCAAGGTTTGCAGTTCATCCTTGCTCGCCGAGTTGATGTCGATCTTCTCGGCCTTCTTGGCCGAACTTTTTTCCCCGGTGGATTTCGCCTTGCTCGAGGTTGTGGCCTTGGTTTTGTCCGATGTCGACGAGTCCGTCTGGGCCGGTGACAGTGCTGCGAGGAAAGCGAGCACAAGGATTGTGCTCAGGCTGAACAAGACAGTGCGCCTCATAAGATCTCCTTAATCGCTGAGTGACTCAGCTCAGAAGTTCCTACGCATAAATACCGCGCTGGCGAATAGTATACGCAACCCGGTCGATAGCCAGCATATACGCCGCGATCCGGTTATTCACGTTGTGCGTTTCCGAGTAGCGGACTACATCGTCAAAAGCGGCCTTCATGATGTGCTCAAGCTGCTCGTTCACCACCGACTCTTTCCAGAAGTAGCCCTGCCGGTCTTGAACCCATTCGAAATACGACGTCGTAACTCCTCCTGCGTTGGCCAGAATGTCAGGAATGACAAACACTTTTTTGTCGGCCAGGATCTCATCGGCTGCTGCCGTCGTGGGACCGTTCGCGCCTTCTGCCAGGATCTTGCATTTGACGCGATCCGCATTTCGGCTGGTGATCTGATTTTCCGTCGCGGCCGGAATGAGAATCTCGCACTCCTGCAGCAGCAGTTCGGCGGGATCATATTTCTCAGCCTCGGTGAAGCCATGCACCGTGCCATTGCGCTGGCGGAATTCCCAGAGCGCCTCCACGTCGATGCCGTTCTTGTTGTACAGCCCCCCGCCCACTTCCACGATTCCAATGATTTTGTAACCAGCCTCCGCCATCAGCCGCGCAGCGTTCGATCCAACATTGCCAAACCCCTGCACGATCACCCGGCTGCCCTCACGGCTTAGACCCAGCTTCCGGATGGCCTCGTCGCAGACAATCAGCACGCCGCGTCCGGTCGCCTCCCGCCGTCCGCGCGAGCCCCCAATATTGATCGGTTTCCCGGTCACTACCGCGGTCACGGTCTGCCGCATGTGCATGGAATAGGTGTCCATCATCCATGCCATGATCTGCTCATTGGTATTAACGTCGGGGGCCGGCACGTCCTTTTCTGGCCCGATGAATTCAATCAGTTCCGCCGTGTAGCGGCGTGTCATACGCTCCAACTCGCCCATCGACATTTTGTGCGGGTCACAAATGATGCCGCCTTTTGCCCCGCCAAAAGGAATGTTCACCACGGCGCATTTCCATGTCATCCAGCTCGCCAGCGCGCGAACCTCATCCAGCGTCACGTCCGGAGCGTAGCGGATGCCGCCCTTCGCCGGCCCCCGGGCAATCGAATGCTGCACTCGAAACCCGGTAAAAACCTCGAGATGGCCATCGTCCATTGCCACAGGAATATGAAGAATGATTTCGCGAGTGGGATAGCGCAGGACCTTCCACAGGCCCTCATCGAGGTTCAGCTTGTGGGCAGCCAGATCAAAGCGCGCAGCTTGTGACTCCCACGGATTGGCTTCCTGCTCCATGGCAACGGTTCTCATGATTGTCTCCGATGATTTTCAAACCCTGGATGGGATACGCGGATCCTTTGTTCACGCAAATGATTCAGTATATGGACCTTAACTGCACGAGGCAAGTTGTCGGGAACAAACATTGCAGCTTCTTGGCAAGGCTCAACTTCTGGATCGCCGACAACGCGGGAGTCGACGGTGATAAGCCCGTTTCTCAGGACCTATGCTTCGTCTACGGCGAAGATGTTAGCAGTGTTGACTTCTGTGAGCAGTGTGATCATTATATATTGCTATGACATATATGCGTATGAAGCTATTCGACCGAGAATTGAAAAAAGGCAGCGCCGAGCTGCTGATCCTGTCGTTAATCGAGCACCGTCCGCGTCACGGGTACGAGATGAGCAAACTGATTGAGCAGAGATCAGAAGGCGTGCTCAAGTTCAATGTCGCCTCGTTTTACCCACTGCTGTACCGCCTGGAGAAACGCGGCTTCATCTCGGGACGCTGGGTCGAAAAAGCCGGTCAGCGGCGACGTCGGTATTACGAACTCACGGCACACGGAAAAACAGTCCTCAAAAAACAGCGCAATTCATGGGCGGAATTTGTGATCGCAATCGACCGCATTACCGGAGGCGAACATGCCTGACTGGACAAGCGAGATACGCGCTGCGATCGCCAAGCTTGAGATGGATTCTGCTCGGGAAGCTGCAGTGGTTGAAGAACTGTCGCAACATCTTACCGACCGGTACAACGAGTTCCTCGGCAATGGCGTTGACGAGGCTGAGGCCTGCCGACTGCTGAGGGCAGAGCTCAATGACGGCTCACTGGTTGCGGAATTGAGGCAGCTGCTCTCGTCATCGCCAGGGGCCGCAGTTCCAGGGATCGATAAGCACGAGCCAATGCTTGCCGGAGTCAAAAACGACATACGCCAGGCATTGCGGTTGTTGCGTTTCAATCCGGGATTCGCGGCAGTGGCGATCCTTTCGCTCGCGCTTGGCATCGGCGCCAACACGGCCATCTTCGAGCTTATCGACGCCGTCTTGATGCGCACGTTGCCCGTGCCGTCGCCGCACGAACTAGCCGATATCCAAGAGATTCACGGAGGGCGCATCGGCAACACGGTTGCACGGCAGAAAGAATTCTCCTTCGCTATCTGGGATCAGTTGCGGCAACAGCAGAAGTCCTTCTCTGGCATTGCCGCATGGAGCACGGAGCGTTTTAACCTTGGAGAGGGCGGCGAGGCCCGCTACGCCGAAGGGATGTGGGTCAGCGGTAACTTCTTTCAAGTCCTCCAAGTGCAGCCGATGCTGGGTCGTCTGATCGGCGAGAGCGACGATTATCGCGGGTGCGGCGTCCGCGGAGCTGTGATCAGCAATGCGTTTTGGCAGCAGCAGTTTGGCGGCCGTTCCGACGTCATTGGCAGCAAGCTCTCGCTCGACGGACATCCCTTCGAGATCATCGGTGTAACACCGCCTAGTTATTACGGCCTCGAAGTGGGTCGCAGCTTCGATGTTGCCCTACCCCTGTGCAGCGAACCGGTGCTTCACGCGGAAGGCGCCTGGACCAACGATTCGACGACGTGGTGGCTCGCTGCCATCGGTCGCCTGAAAGCTGGATGGAGAATCAAGCAGGCTACCGCCCAACTCTCCCGAGTCGCGCCCGGAATCTATGCCGCCACGCTACCTGCGGAGTACGACGCGGCGGCCAGGAAGGACTATGCACGGTTTTCCTTACGAGCCGAGCCCGCAGCCACAGGTGCTTCACCGCTTCGAAAGCAATATGCGGACCCGCTGTGGGTGCTGCTTTCAATCTCTGGATTGGTGTTGCTGATCGCTTGTGCAAACCTAGCTAACCTGATGCTGGCCAAGGCAGGCGCGCGGCAGCGAGAGATGGCTTTGCGACTGACACTTGGGGCCTCCCGCTTGAGGTTGATCCGGCAGTTGCTGGCCGAGAGCCTGCTACTTGCGATGAGCGGCGCAGCCATTGGCATAGCACTGGCCCAAGGACTGGGTAGGTTTCTGATCGCTTACATTGGCAATACGCAGGATCCTGTTTTTCTTCCCATTTACCCCGATCTTCGGGTTCTGTCTTTCACCTTTGGAGTGGCGTTGCTGACCTGCATACTGTTTGGTGTGGCGCCCGCGGTTCAGGCGTCAAATGCCGATCCAGGGACGGTGATGAAGGCAAGTGGACGCGGGTTGACGCCTGGACGCGAACGCTTCCTGCTGCGCAGAGGACTGATCGTCTCGCAGGTTGCGCTCTCTCTGGTGCTGCTGGTGGCGGCCCTGCTGTTTGTTCGCACCTTTAGGAACCTTCTCAATCTCGATGCTGGATTTCGACAGAACAATGTCCTCATTGCCGATTTCGATTTCTCGTCTCTCAGAGTTGCTGCCGCCCATCGCCTGGAATACAAGCGCGATCTTTTGGAGAACGTGAGGAGCACACCGGGAGTCATTGCTGCGGCGGAAACAACGATTGTTCCATTGAACGGCGATGGATGGAATGAGTTCATTGATATCCCGAGCGCTTCGATCTCACGCAAGCTCGTGTACTTCGATGCAGCAAGCACTGAATATTTCAAGACGCTCAAAATCCCCCTGATTGCCGGCCGGGATTTCAACGAAAACGATACCCCCGCTTCGCCGCTGGTTGCGATCGCCAACGAGAGGTTCGCACGTAGCTTTTTCCCCGGCTCTAACCCGATCGGCAAAACCTTTGAACGGAGACAAGACGGCGGAAAGCCTAACCTCGTCTACCGCATCGTTGGTCTGGTCGGAGACACCAGGTACCGCGATCTGCACGAAGATCCCGTTCCGATCATCTTTGTGGACGAGTACCAGATTGCTGACCCCGGCACTGATTCCACATTCCTAGTGCACTCCAACGAGGCCCCGTCCGCTCTGATTGCATCGTTGAAAGACAGGGCGGCTCAAATGAGCCCGGCCATTGTGCTGAACTTCAGCATCCTCAGGACATCGGTCTTGGAGAAGCTGACGCGGGAGCGACTGATGGCAACTTTGTCCGGTTTCTACGGAGTTCTCGCGGCCGTCCTCGCCATGGTCGGCGTCTACGGCATCATCTCCTACATGGTGATCCGACGAAGGAACGAGATTGGCGTACGGATCGCGCTCGGGGCGGGAAAGGCTAACGTCCTAGGGATAATTCTTCGCGAGGCTCTGGCGCTACTGGCCATCGGCTTGGTTACGGGAACATGCCTGGCTGCCGCGGCAGGAAGCGTCGCGCGAACCATGCTCTTTGGGCTCAAGCCGGTCGACCCGTTGACGTTGGTACTTGCGGCCGGCGGAATGACGATTATCGGGGTAGCGGCCAGCGCCATCCCTGCGACGCGCGCCGCGGGTGTCGATCCAATGAAGGTTCTACGAGAGGAATGAGCATTTTCAGTTGTCTATGGATCGCAATGCACGCGGCGAGATCAGACCGGGAACGGGAAGTCGGCATGTATGAATCGATCTCAGAGACTCCTGGGTGACGGGCAATTCAGAAACTGGGGTGCCAGGAGCAAACTTGAACGCGCACGTGCACCTGGATGTTTCACCGTATTGCACTCGGACAGCATCGACCGAGAAATACTTCGTTTTGACGAAGTATTCGTTCATGGCCATAATCCTCAGCCATGAAGCTCTCGCATGTTCAGCGCGTGCAACGTGACTATCCGCGCAGCTTTTTGGCAAGGCTCAACTTCCCATTGCCGACCATCCGTCAAGAATCGTCGGACTCCGCCGCACACCGTGGAACGCAGATCTGGGTTGCCCACATGCGGGTTAGCCGATCGTAGTTGCGCGGCCAACTCCACGACCCCTTTTTTGAGTTCGACGGCGTATCCACGACTAGCCCACCACGCCAACGACATCAACTTTTCGGTAGCGGTGAATGCGAGCTACGAATGACTGCCACCCACATCCGTCTGCGCCCTCAGGCGCAGTTGAGCTTTCCAATTGTCTGGCAGTGCACTTACGTTCGTCGCTCGCTGGAGTAGTTCCGGGTCGCGTATTTGGCCAAGGTAGAGGCGCACGATGTCGCCGACAGTGACTCGATGGGGATCTCGGCTCAAGATCTCAACCTTCGATCCCACAGTAACCTTCCCTGGCTCGATCACCGAAAAGTAAAATCCGGTTCGCCCACTCGTCAAGAAGCGCTTGATCATGTCGTCACGGTCAAATCTGAGATCCAGTTTGTAACATGGCATGCGGGGCTGGGTAGCCATCAGAACTGCAGATCCGAATCTAAGACGATCGCCGATGCACAGTGTGTCTTCCAGCAGGCCTTCAGTTGTAAGGTTCTCGCCGAACTTGCCCCACGAGAACGACACCTGCGGCAGTTCATTCCGCCAGTATTCATAGTGCTCGGCGGGATATGCATAAACCGCCTTCTCCGATCCGCCGTGCACTGTGAGGTCTGCCTGTTTATCCCCGGCCAGATTCAGCTTGCTGATTGCCACCGGGCCATCCACGGGCTCCTTGAAGATCCCCGTCTGCACCGTCCTACCCTTCCAGACGACCTCTCGCGGCTTCCCTACATTGACTGAAACAATCTTCATGGCTGGTTCTCCGATTCTCCAGCTCAGGAGGGTGAGGCCGATTGCTCACTCCCGTGACTGAATGGCGCGAACATCTTTAAGACCAAAGGCTTTTCCGCCAATTCCCCAGGCCCCACTGGCGATTTCCTCAATCAGGACCCACGTGTTTTCCCGCAGCTTCTCGCCAACAAACGGGATTACTGCCTCCGTGACCTGATGAATCAAGTCTTTGGCCTGTGAATCGGAAAGTTCTTCTTCGAACATCTTGATCGTGATTAATGGCATTATTCTCTCCTGTATGCGTGCTGAGTCTTTGTGCTTACTACATTTTCCTGGCTAATACGAGAGTTCCAACTTGTTGCCGCGGCGGTAATGAGCTCAACGACCGCGCTAGGCCACGACGCCAATGGAGCATGATCGAGGGGCAGAGAAACGATCGTGGATTTCATTCTTTCCGCGGTGTAGCGCTGTGTTTTCGGAGAGACCATGCGATCGTTTTCCGCGATCAGGAACCACGAGGGCTTTTCCTTCCACGCCGGCTTAGTCATGGGCTCGCTCAGACATTTGAGTGCGATCGGTTTCTGTGTGGCGGCCATAAGGGCGGTCTCCTCAGAGGACGCGTCTGGCGCAATCGCATTGCGAAAGGCGTCGACCGTGACCCAAACCATCCCGTCTTCGTCTGGCTGGAGCTTTGGCGCTTTCGGATGTGGAGCTGCGCGGCCAAAAATCTCGGCAACAGTCTCGCCTTCGTCCGGCGCGATCGCAGCGACGTATACCAAGGCCTTCACCTTAGGATCGCCGGCGGCCGCAGCGGTAATGACCGCGCCACCATAGGAGTGGCCAGCAAGCACCACGGGACCGTCTTGACCGCGCAATACATGTCGCAGCGCCGTCACGTCGTCACTCAGGGACGTCATCGGGATCTGCGCCGCGACGACCTTGAACCCTTGCCGCTGCAACTCGCTAGTTACTTTGTTCCAACTGGAGCCGTCGGCCCAGGCCGCATGCACCAAGACCGCAGTTACATTGTTCTCCTTGAGACTTGACATCATCTAGCTCCTTTTCTTGAACGGATTTAATTGAAAGGCATCAGCCCGTGGTATTTAAATAAGACCGTGATGCATAGAAGAATTGCAGGCCGTGTTGTGCGGCCTTTCTGCAATCCAGGATTAACTTAGACCTGCCCAATCCCGCCATCGACGTTCAGCTCAACGCCGGTGATGTATGAAGATGCGTTACCGGCGAGGAATAACACCGTTTGCGCCACTTCCTCAGCCTGCCCAAAACGTTTCAGAGGAACCTGGGACACGATGTTTGCGGCAAATGCATCCACGGATTCTTTGGGAAGCCCCAACTTTCCATAGAGGGGTGTCGCGATGGGACCCGGGCTGACCACGTTCACCCGGATTCCTCGGCTTGCAAGTTCGGACGAAATGCCTCGAGCCAATGAGCGCACTGCCGCTTTACTCGCTGCATAGACGCTGGTTGTCGGCACACCTGCTTGATTCACAAATGAAGAATTCAGAATGATCGAAGCATTGTCGTTCAGGTGGGGAATCGCCTTCTGGATAGTAAAAAACGCCCCCTTGACGTTGATATCGAACATCTCGTCGTATGCGTCTTCGGAGACATCAGTCAACGGCGCGAATTTGGCGATACCCGCATTGGCAAATAACACATCGATTCGACCAAGCTTCTTCACTACCGCGTTAAACAACGTGTCCAGATCGCTAAGCTTGCTGACGTCTGAACGCACGGCCACTACCCCTGCGCCGAGCTCCTTGATCGCATCGTCAAGCGATTTTTGGTTCCGTCCCGAGATTGCCACTTTAGCGCCTGAGTCCCGGAACACCTTGGCGGTAGCTAAGCCGATCCCACTGCTGCCGCCAGTAATTACTGCAACTTTCCCTTCCAGCGTTCTCATGATTGGGTCCTTTTTTGTATTTGTCTTGAGTATTAACGGTTAGCCACTAGGTGCATGTTATGCAGCGTTGGTCTGTTTGGTCAGCGTGCGAGCCAGGAAGTCGCGAATCGCGCCAGCAATTTCCTGAGCGTGGGTTTCGAGTGCAAAGTGTCCGGTGTTGTAGAAATGGACCTCGGCGCTCGGGTTATCACGCTTGAAGCCTTCGGCGCCAGGAGGCAGAAAGAACGGATCGTTCTTGCCCCAGACCGCTAACACCGGTGGCCGCTTTGTGCGCAGATACTCTTGAAATTTCGGGTAGAGCGCAACGTTGCTGGCGTAATCCAAGAACAGATCCAGCTGGATTTCGTCATTGCCTGGCCGGCCAAGCAGCGCTGAGTCGAGGGTATATGCTTCGGGCGCTATTAGTGCTTCATCCTGCACGCCATGGGTGTATTGCCACTTGGTTGTTTCGGGCTGGAGAAAAGCACGCAGCGCGGCACGATTTTCAGCTGTTGGCTCCTTCCAGTATTTCTGGATCGGGTTCCAGCCCTCGCTCAGGCCCTCTTCATAGGCGTTGCCATTTTGGGAGACGATTGCGATAACGCGCTCCGGGTGCGCCAAAGCCAGACGGAGTCCGACAGGCGCGCCGTAGTCGAAGAAATAAATCGCGTAGCGCTCGAGACCGATGGTCTGCGTAAAACCGTCAATGACCTTAGCCAGGTTCTCAAACGTGTACTTGAACTGTTTGCGGTCGGGAGCATCCGAAAAGCCAAAGCCTGGGAGGTCGGGTGCGACCACATGATAGCGGTCCGCCAGGGCTGGAATAAGGTTGCGGAACATGTGCGACGATGTCGGAAAGCCATGCAACAAAAGGATGGTTGGGGCACTTTTCTCTCCGGCTTCGCGATAAAAAATCTTGGAACCCTCGACAGTGGCGTGTTGATAACGAGTCATAGCGTATCTCCTCAAGAAGTTGGTGCTGCTGGCGCTGACTTGATGGCGCCGTTTCGGCGACGTTGTCCGCGCCTACATCATCAGATTGCCTAACCGTTAAAAAGATTCATTATCGGTGTTATAATTTTATTGGGGTGGGAAATGGCCCGGACTGAAACAATTCACAATTCCGACTGGAGAGACGGGTTCCTCTTCCTCGGCAACCAGTTGGCTCTGGATTTCCTGAACACGCGTCCTGTCCAGAACGGCGAACCCATGGATTTGCTCCCTGATTTCGGCGCCCTCTTGCGCTGGTTTCACGCAGCGGGGCTGCTCAGCGCTCGCGACGTTGCGAATCTTCAGCACAAGTGGGGAAAATCGGCCCGAGCTCAGCGTACTGTGGAAGCTGTGCGTGAGCTGCGGGAGAGGCTGAGGAAGGAGATCCTTGCATGGGAACGTGGTGGTACAGTTCATCACTCCACTGTAGACGAGCTAAATAGACTCATGGCGGACCATCCCATGCGTACCCGGTTGAGGGCAACGGGAAGCGCGTCCGCGACGGAGCTGTGGTTAGAACCGCGCCAACCCGAAGACTTGTTTGCCCCCCTGGCACACAGCGCGGCGACGTTGTTCGCCAATGTGGATCGCAGCCGCGTCCGCAAGTGTGATCAGTGTGTCCTGCACTTTCACGACACCAGCAAGAAGGGGACGCGACGCTGGTGCAGCATGCAACTATGCGGGAACCGTCTCAAGGTCGCAGCCTACGCAGCTCGCCAACGCATGCGGGCTTACAAATGACCACATGCTCCTGCTAGCAGCCTTTGATACGTGGCGGTACGACGGGCAATCCGGAAGTGTGCCCTCGGAGTCTGCGTGCAGGTAATAGGAAGCTCCACAGTGCTTGAGGCAGCATTGTGGGCGGATGACGGGCAATCCAGAAACTGGGGTGGCGGGTGCAAACTTGAACGCCGCGCGTGTACCTGGATGTCTCACCGTATTGCACTCGGACAGCATCGACCGCGAAATACTTCGCTTTGACGAAGTATTCGCTCATGGCCATAATCCTCAGCCATGAAGCTCTCGGATGTTCAGCGCCTGCAACGTGACTACCCGCGCATTTACCTGGCATGCCACGTCAGACACGTGCGCACCGGCAGCACCCCTTACCGGCTATCGTCGCGGGATTCCGCCATCCTCGCGCACCTCGATACTACCGTTCCCATTACGGCAACCGAGCTGGCCTCCCATCTAGGAATTCGCACCTCCACGATGTCGGCGGCAATCCAAAAGCTCGCGAAGCTCGGGTACCTGCAACGGCAACCAAGCGGCCAAGACCGGCGCGTAGCTCATGTCACGATCACGCCCCGCGGCGCCCAGGCTATGGCTGAAACCTCAGTCCTCGACAGTGCTCGTGTCGCTGCGGTGCTGCGTCGGCTCAGTCGTCCTCAACGAAACAGAGCCTTGGCTGGCTTGCAATTGCTGGCGAAAGCTTGCTGGACCTTCATGATCGAAAACAGCAGGGGGTGACCACTGATGCTGAAAATTGCCCTGATCATCGGCGCCGGGCTGGCCGGCGCTGTCGCTCTGATCATCGTTGTTGGATGGATGCTTCCCAAGAGCCATACCGTATCGCGGTCGATCATTCTCCATCAGCCGCCGGCAAAGGTATTTGCGCTAATTTCGGATTTCGCCTCCGCTCCTGCTTGGCGGCCAGACGTCCGGCAGGTCGAAATCCTACCCACATTTGAAGGCCGCGCCCGTTTCCGCGAGACCGGAGACAACGGCGCCATCACCATGGAAGTGGTGGAATGGAACCCGCCCCGGCGTCTGATCACGCGAATTGCAGATTCCACCTTGCCGTTTGGCGGCACCTGGACTTTTGATCTTGCGCCCGCGGGCGACGGCTGCCGCTTGCAGATTACCGAGCAGGGCGAAATCTATAACCCGGTCTTCCGCTTCGTTTCCCGGTTCATCATTGGCCAGAACCGCACCCTCCAACGCTACTTGGACAGCCTGGAACGCAAACTCTGCGACAAGGGCAACCGGGCAAAGCTATAGCGCAATTCGTGCTTACGAAACCAGCGGCCATACGTCGAACGGTTCATCGCCATGAGACTTGATCATCCACTTGTTCCATTCTTGGGCAGGCTGCTGATTACTTACATCTTCGCCACCAGTGGAATCGCAAAGGTCTTCAGCTGGTCTGGCAATATAGCCTACATGAGCACCCGCCATCTACCCGCTTTACCCGTACTGTTGGCCATCGCCGCAATCATCGAATTGGGCGGCTCGCTATGCTTAGTTACCGGATACCAGGCGCGAGTCGCGGCTCTGGTGATGTTCTTCTACATGCTGATTTTGACGCTGCTTTTTCACAACTACTGGGCAGCATCCAGCGCGCAACTTGCCGGAATGCAGGAGACGCACTTTCGAAAAAACCTTGCGATCATGGGAGGCTTGCTGATACTTGTCTACGCCGGGCCAGGCAGATGGGCGTTGGGAAAAGATAGCCCTCGGCACCCGTGAAATCGGAGCAGCATTTACAACGCCGCTACAACTTCATCTCCATGCCCTCCGATGCCGCCCGCACTCGCGGGTAATAGTCGCGGGCTTGCTTTACTATCGAATCGATGCAGGCGTCCGTATGGTCAGGATCGTGATGAAACAGCACTAGCTCCTTGGCTCCACTCTCCATGACAACGTTCACCGCCTCGCGCCAGTGGCTATGGCCCCAGCCTCGCTTGCGCGCTTCGTATTCTTCTGGAAGATATTGCGCGTCATATACGAGGATGTCGGCGCCCTCCGCCAGCTTACGCAAATTCTTGTCGAAATACTCGTCTCCGGGCTCGTTATCCGTAGCGTAGACCAACACTCCTTCCGGGCTCTCAATGCGGAATCCCAGGCAGCCTTGCGGATGGTTCAACCAGCCGGTTTGGATCGTGATCGCGTCATCAAAACGCACGCGCCCTTCCTCGATATCATGGAATTCGCGCTTGGCTTTCATCTCGCTGAGATTCACCGGAAAATAAGGCGACATCATCTGTTCTTCCATGACTTGCTGCAGGCTGCGCGTTCGCCGCGAGGAATGGAATACGAAGTGGTTCTCTGCACTCTGATAAAGAGGAGCGAAGAAAGGCATACCCTGGATGTGGTCCCAGTGGAAGTGCGTCACAAAAACGTGGGCAAACACTGGCGTGCCGTTGTGCTCCGCCGCAAGTTGATGGCCCAGGACGCGAAACCCGGTTCCGCAATCAAAAATGTAGATGCGCTCACCCAGGCGCACTTCGACACACGAAGTGTTTCCCCCATATCGCAAGTTCTCCGCCTGCGGAGTAGGCGTAGAGCCGCGCACGCCCCAGAATCTCACCAGCATGACTTGCCACCGTCCCGATGTTGTTGTCAATCTTCAGGCCTCTATCCGAAAACGTCAATGAAATCCGGGGTACATACGGATCCACTCCGGTCACTTCGTCCAGCGGGAACTCCTCGTCCCCAGCGTCAGCCTGAAAGCGGCTATAATCAACCACTCCCAGCATGCTTCTGCCGGATTACAAGCAGTTTTCTGAATTAGCTCATCACGCGACGCTCGTCCCCGTAGTGCGGTCGGTCAGCGCCGACCTGCTTACGCCCGTTTCGGCATTTCTCGCGATTGCCGCCAAAGAACCGGAGGCGTTTCTGCTTGAGTCTATCGAGCGCGGGGAACAAATTGGCAGGTACACCTTCCTCGGCACCCGCCCCTATATGCGCATTGAGTCGCGAGGCCAGGAGATTACCATCCAGCGCGGCAAGAAACGCGAGCGGCAGCAGGGCAAGGTTTTTGAAGTCCTTAAGTTAGTGCTGCGGGCGCATAATGTCGCTAACCTTCCAGGACTGCCTCGGTTTACTAGCGGAGCGGTGGGCTACTTCGCTTACGACATAGTCCGCCAGTTAGAGAACATTGGAACCCGCGCCAAAGACGATCTTAATCTGCCCGATTGCAGCCTCATGTTCTTTGACCGCGTGCTCGCCTTCGACCATCTGCGTCATCAGATCCATATCATCGCGACCGCTGACGTTACTGCCCAAACTCCTAAGCAAGCCTATGAATCCGCTGTCGAAGATATCGCTGCCATTCAGCGCAAGCTGGCGCGCGGGATCGGGCGAGAAGCCTGGCAAACGGCAAACAAGGCTAGAAACCATTTTGCGGTTCGCGCCAACACGTCTCGGCGGCGCTTCGAAGACAGTGTCCGTCGCGCCAAGGAATACATTGCGGCCGGCGATATTTACCAGGTCGTGCTCTCGCAGCGTCTCGACTTCGAACCGGGCGTCGATGCCTTCAGCGTCTATCGCGCGCTGCGCATGGTGAATCCCTCGCCTTATATGTATTTCTTGCGATTGGGTGACACCCACGTCATCGGCTCCTCTCCCGAGATGCTCGTTCGCGTCACGGGACGTAAACTCGAGTATCGCCCCATAGCCGGTACGCACCCGCGCGGACGCGACGAAAGCGAGGATGCCCGGCTTGAGCAGAAGATGCGCACCGACGAGAAAGAACGCGCCGAGCACGTCATGTTAGTCGACCTGGGCCGCAATGATTTGGGGCGTGTCAGCGAGTACGGCTCCGTCAAGGTTCGTGACTTGATGTATGTTGAACGTTACTCCCATGTTATGCATTTAGTATCCGCTCTGGAAGGCACCTTGCGACCAGGGCTCGATTCCCTGGACGCCTTCGCCTCCTGCTTCCCCGCAGGCACTCTTTCGGGCGCTCCCAAAGTGCGCGCCATGCAGATCATTGAAGAGCTGGAGCCTCTGCGCAGAGGCTTGTATGGCGGCTCTGTCCTCAACGCAGATTTTGCCGGTAACCTTGATGCCTGCATCGCGATCCGGACATTAGTCGTTAAGGGTAAGCGAGCCTATCTTCAGGCGGGCGCTGGCATAGTTGCCGATTCCGATCCCACGAGCGAGTACCAAGAGTCCATGAACAAAGCACAGGCGTTATTGCGTGCTGTGCAATCAGCACGCGGCGGGTAATCCAGCAGCCGGCTTACTCATGCCCGACGACCGACGACTGACGACCGACGACTGATTATGCTTTTCGTTCTCGACAATTACGACTCGTTCACTTACAACCTGGTGCAATATCTGGGAGAACTGGGGGCGCAAGTGGAAGTGCGTCGCAATGACCAGGTCACAATAGACGAAGTCGAAAGCTTACATCCGGGCAAAATCCTCATTTCTCCCGGCCCCTGCACCCCGCGAGAAGCAGGCATCAGCGTCGAACTGATTCGCCGCATGGCGGGCAAAGTCCCTCTATTAGGCGTCTGCCTCGGACACCAGGCCATTGGCGAGGCTTTCGGCGGGCGCGTAGTTAGAGCGAAGAACCTGATGCACGGCAAGACCAGTGAGGTTGAGCACGATGGCAAAACCATATTCCGTGGGCTGCCCTCACCGATGACGGCCACACGCTATCATTCATTGATAGTTTCAGAAGAAGGTCTTCCCTCTGACTTAGAAATCACTGCCAGAACCTTAGAACATAACGGTAACTCAGTTATTATGGGCCTCCGCCACAAGAGATATCCCATCGAAGGTGTCCAATTCCATCCGGAAAGTGTTCTGACAAAGGAAGGCAAAAAGCTGATCGCCAACTTTTTAGCTTTGTAACAAACAAATCTCTTGCATCTTGATAAAAGCTGGTGTATTTACTCCTGACCAGCTGTTGCGGTGTTTTTCCCACCCTTGCCACCCAGGCCCCGGGCCCCTACACAATCAGGAGATCGCATAATGAGACCTGTAGTGGGTTGCGCGCTTCGAGGCCGATGCCCGGGTTGGTGGTCTCCTGGTTGCCGCGGGCAGCGTGGATCGACGGAATACTTATGTTTTTCAAGTACGGACGCAGGCTATCGCGGAAAGCGCCGCGCAATCTATGGCGTACTGGAGCACCGGAAACGGCGATGCCACCATGGTAACCCTGTGGAATCCGGCCGATGAGGATCAAGACTTGGTTTTCAAGTTATTCTTCAACGGCGGTCACTACCGATTCCCGGTGCACCTCGGCCCGCGCGCCACGCACACTTTCAACATCTCCGAAGTGATCCAAACCTAGATCCCGGACAAAGAGGGAAACACTGCGCGGGGGGGGAGGGTGGCCTACCTTTGCGGTTTTTGCAAAGGTGGGGATCGATGGATTGACTAGGCCATGTTAAGCGTAACCTTCAAAGTAAGTGATGCTTTCATGCAGCGAAGGAGAAATAAACACGCACTGCCGACGTTCGTGGTCCCCACCTTTGCACAGAACGCAAAGGCGGGCCACCCGTCGAACAGTACCGCCACTACTGCCGCAGACGGGACATTTCACGACGTACCCTTTGGAGTTTGCGGAAACGGGGCCTTTCCAAACGTCACCGCTACCCAGTTCATAACCATCATCATGCCCGACGGATCTGCCCCTGGCGTGCGTGGCCAGACGTTTACGTTAACGGACTATCCGCCGGGCACGGAACACTGAATAACAGCATCGGCGATATCTCTGCAACGAGGTGAAACGTGAGAGCTACGCTTGCGATAATTTTGTGCCTCACCTTATCGGGCGCTGCCCACGCCCAAGCCGCAAACGATCCTGAACAGATAGTAAGGCTAGTAATTAACACAGGCATGATTCAAGGATGGGATCAAAAGGTTCTCGTCCGTTTGGGGGATGCTGGGGCCGTTTTGGCGACGAAGATTCTCGCAGGTGGTAACCTAACGCCGAAGACTATAAGCGGTGCGCTCTTAGTTGTCGAGAATTCCTTCGCAGCGCCGAAATTCGTCGAGGTTTCAGCCGACAGAGAACCGAGAACTTCTCTGCTCCTCATTAGGTACTTGGAACTTTCGACGAGCGACTCCGAATCGAGGAAGAATGTCGCTGATACACGTAAGTACGTAGAAGATCGATACGCTACTTTCCTAAAAAGTAATCAGCAATAGGGGCGGAGGGCAGTTTAGCGGCGCGAATGATTTTCGGCTACTTACCTCTCATGCTCGCCTGGTGCCAAGGGCGAGGCAGGCCAACGCAGATGACAAAGACCACTGACACTTTCTTCTTCAGACGCTTGCTTGTGCTTGCCTGCCTATGTGCCTCGCATTTAGCCGGCGCCGTCGTGGGAGCAAACCAGAACGTCGTTATCGGCTGGGACTCCGCCGCCCTGCAGGGCATCCGCGATTCCAAACTTGGTGCGCCACTGATTGCGCGGGCACTGGCTGTTGTCCACTCCTGTATGTATGACGCTTGGGCAGCTTATGACGAAAAAGCAGTCGGCACTCAGCTGTCGGGAGCTCTCCGGCGGCCACCTTCCGAACGAACCTTGGTCAGCAAGGAACAGGCGATCAGCTATGCGGCTTACCGCGCGCTTGTTGACGTTCTCCCTGCCGACAAAGATTCTGTCTACATTCCGCTGATGAAGCAGCTGGGATACGACCCCAACGACGATTCGACCGACATCGAAACGCCCACCGGCATCGGCAACGTAGCTTGCGCAGCGGTTCTGGAATTTCGGCATCATGACAAATCCAATCAACTGGGAGATCTTGCCCAAGGCCCATACTCTGACTGGTCGGGCTACACTCCGAAGAACAAGCCTGCCTCTGTTCCGGTTGCGCTACCCGTTGCAGATCCTGATCACTGGCAGCCGCTTACCTACGTCAATTCCACAGGCGAT
>DASSIO010000280.1:0-28744 GCA_035691825.1 Terriglobales bacterium
TTAACAGTGTTGCGGATGTCATCAAATTGGCCGGACGTGGTGGCGCCTTCGATCTCGAAGAGGAGTTCGGTGTTCCGGCCGAGCGTATTGCGGCTCTTGACCGCGTGACGGAACTAGCCATCGCGGCGGGAATCGATGCGTTGCGAGACGCCGGCATCCCGCTGGTGATGAAGTACAAGACCACCAGCAAAGGCACCCAACTACCGGACCGCTGGATGTTGCCTGGAACGCTCAGGGACGATACGGGAGTAATCTTTGCTTCCGCGTTTCCGGGCTATGACTCCTTCGCCAAAATCATGGCTGACTACTACGCCGACCACGCGAAGCGAGAGCAGTTGGCGATGCTGGGAGACTTGCGGCTTCGCGTAGCCGAAAACAATGGACATTCCATACTCACACAGGAACTTGATCGCCGTATAGCGGAAATGCGAGCTGCGATTG
This sequence comes from Terriglobales bacterium, assembly GCA_035691825.1. Taxonomy (GTDB): domain Bacteria; phylum Acidobacteriota; class Terriglobia; order Terriglobales; family Acidobacteriaceae; genus Gp1-AA122. The sequence goes on from DASSIO010000280.1 coordinate 442, forward strand.
AAAGCCAACCATTTGTCTTTGATCGAAGATTTCTTTTCCGCGTCCTTTCCATGGGCCACTCGCAGTTTGCCGAATACATCGGGGCAAGAGGTCCCAACACGCAAGTCAATGCAGCTTGCGCAAGCACAACACAAGCGGTGGGAATTGCCGAAGATTGGATCCATGCCGGGCGTTGCCGGCGTGTCATTGTGGTATCGGCGGATGACATCACTTCCGACAACCTGATCGACTGGATGGGCGCGGGATTTCTGGCGAGCGGAGCCGCCGCCACTGACGATGTGGTGGAAGAGGCGGCCATTCCATTTGACCGGCGGCGCCACGGCATGATCATCGGAATGGGAGGCGCGGCGCTGGTCGTCGAGAGCTCGGAAGCGGCGAAGGAGCGAGGCCTGCAGCCGATCTGCGAAGTCTTGAGCGCGGTCACAGCAAACAGTGCTTTCCACGGAACGCGTCTTGATGTTCAGCACATCAGCCAAGTGATGGAAGATCTCATCGGGCGGGCGGAAAAGCGCTGCGGTATCGACCGGCGGCAGATCGCGAACCGAACCGTATTCGTTTCTCATGAAACTTACACGCCCGCTCGCGGCGGAAGCGCTTCAGCAGAAATCCACGCCTTGCGGCATGTTTTTGGTGATGCCGCCGACCAGATTGTGATTGCCAATACCAAAGGCTTCACAGGGCACGCCATGGCGACGGGCATCGAGGATGTAGTCGCGGTCAAGGCGCTGGAGACAGCATGCGTGCCGCCGGTTCCAAATTTTCAGGAAGTGGACCCGGAACTTGGACGCTTAAATCTCGCTAAAGGCGGGATGTACCCCGTCGAGTACGCTTTGCGGCTGGGAGCGGGATTTGGCTCGCAAATCAGCATGACGCTGATGCGGTGGACGGCGACCAAGGATGGCAGCCATCGTAATCCGAGCAATCTAGGGTATAGCTATCGCATCGCTGATCAGAATGCGTGGAGTGAGTGGCTCGCTAAGGTGGCGGGACAGAAAGCGGCAACTTTGGAGGTAGTCCGGCACACCCTGCGAGTGAAGGATGAAAACGCCAGGATCGCAACCGCCAAACCAAATGGAGACGAAATCCTCAGCACACGCGTTCCACGGATGGCAAGCCAGGACGTTGAGACAGCTAGGGTGACTCGGTCCGCGCCAGCTCACGTCGCCACTCAAAGCAGCGTCGCGCCAGAGCGGGTGGCCCCAGCTGCCGTAAGCGCGTCCATTCCATCTACCGATGAAGTCAAAGATCGCGTACTAGGGCTCGTGGCCGCGAAGACCGGTTACCCGGTCGACATGCTTGACCTGGACTTGGACCTGGAAGCGGACCTAGGTATAGACACCGTCAAACAGGCGGAGGTGTTTGCGGCAATTCGCGAGGATTACGGCATCACGCGCGACAATCAGCTGAAGCTGCGTGATTTTCCGACGCTTGCCCATGTCATTGGCTTCGTTTACGACCGGAGACCGGAACTCGAGAAGCCGGCCCCGTCGCCAAGAGTCGAAACCAAGCCTGAGATACAAACGACGGCGTCGCACTCGGTAGTGCAAGGGCCAAAAGAGGATGCTGTCCAGGAGCGCATCCTCACGCTAGTAATGGAGAAGACCGGCTATCCAAAGGACATGCTCGATCTTGACTTGGATCTTGAAGCCGACCTCGGAATCGACACAGTGAAACAGGCGGAGATGTTCGCAGCCATCCGCGAGATCTACAACATCCCGCGCGATGAAAACCGAAAGCTCCGTGATTACCCGACACTGTCACACGTGATCCGCTTTGTTTATGAAAAGCGTTCCGACCTCGCTGGCACAAGCCAGACGAGCACGATTGTTTCGCAAGGCGCAGTAGAGCAGCCCACAGTGGCCGCAGGAAATGAGAACAGCATCGACGACGTCACGGGGAAGGTGTTGGCGATAGTCTCGGAGAAGACCGGGTATCCGAAAGAGATGTTGGACCTGGATCTTGATCTGGAAGCCGACTTGGGCATTGACACCGTGAAGCAGGCGGAGATGTTCGCGGCGGTACGGGCGGCCTACGACATCCCACGCGACGAAAATCTTAAGCTGCGCGACTTCCCGACGCTTGCGCACGTAATCAAGTTTGCGGTGGAGCGCAGGACGGCAGTTGCGGCGTCACCGAGGTCAGCGGCGACGCCAGCGCAAACTGCGGAACGGCCTGCGTCTCCTCGGGCCCAGGGGTCAGTTCCAGACGCCCTAGTCCGACCGATTCCGGTGAGTTTTGATGCCGCTAACCGCATTCCTCGTCGAGTTCCCGTCGCGAAGTTGCGGCCGGCGCTCTCGGTTTTCAAAACAACCGGCGTGACCCTGACCCCGGGACGCCGAATCGCCATCATGCCAGACCTCGCGGGGGTCGGCGAGGCGTTAGCTGCACAAGCGCAGAAGTCCGGCGCCGAGGTACTTCGGATTGATCGCAAATTCAATGCCAATGAATTGGACGCTCAATTGAAGACATGGCTTGCGAGCGGCGGGATCGACGGGGTGTACTGGCTTCCGGCCCTCGACGATGAAGGACCGCTCAGCAACATGGGCCTGTCGTCGTGGCGAGAAGCAGTGCGCATACGCACAAAATTGCTGTACGTGAGCATGCGTGCATTGTATGAGCAGATCGCCAAGCCCGGCACGTTCCTGATAACCGCCACCCGTTTGGGCGGCCAACACGGTTATGACGAAGCCGGAGCCATGGCTCCGCTGGGAGGCGCGGTTACGGGTTTCACCAAGGCGTATAAACGTGAACGGCCGGATGCTCTGGTGAAAGCGATTGACTTCACGTCAGATGCAACGATATCCCAGATATCGGAAGTATTAATCGAGGAAACGTTGCTCGATCCGGGGATAGTTGAGATCGGCTACAAGTACGGCGAGCGCTGGACGTGCGCGCTAGAGGAGCAGCCTGCGACCGATGGGCAGCCGGGTCTGCAGTTGGATTCTAGATCAGTATTTCTCATCACTGGCGCCGCCGGAAGTATTGTTTCGGCAATTACGGCCGACTTGGCAGCCGCATCCGGCGGGACTTTCTATTTGCTCGACGTGGTTCCTGAGCCAGATCCCAATAATGCTGATTTGAAACAATTCGTAAGCGACAAAGAAGCGTTGAAACGCGAGCTGTTTAACCGCATTCAAGCTCGGGGCGAACGGGCAACTCCGGCACTAGTGGAGAAAGAACTGGCGGGATTGGAGCGAGCGCTTGCGGCGCGAACGGCAATTGACGCAGCGCGCGCGGCGGGCGGAACGGCGCGCTATTTCAGCGTCGATCTCACCAACGGGGATGCCGTGGCCAAGATAATCAACGACGTGCGGCAACGCAGCGGGCGTATCGACGTGCTGCTGCACGCAGCCGGTGTCGAACGCAGCCATCTATTAAAGGACAAAGACACACGTGAGTTTGATCTCGTATTCGATGTCAAAGCTGACGGCTTCTTCAATCTGCTGCATGCCATTGCGGATATGCCACTGGGCTCCACAGTCGCGTTCAGTTCGATTGCGGGGCGCTTTGGGAACGCAGGGCAAACCGATTACAGCTCCGCGAATGATTTGCTCTGCAAAATCACGTCGAGCCTCCGAAGAACTCGTCCCGATACTCGTGCAATAGCAATTGATTGGACGGCGTGGGGTGGAATCGGGATGGCGACGCGCGGCTCGATTCCGAAAATGATGGAGGCTGCCGGTATCGACATGCTGACGGCGGAGGCGGGAATTCCCACTATCCGGCGTGAACTTACGTCAGGTGGAACACGTGGAGAGGTGGTGATCGCCCAGGGGCTTGGCGTGCTCCTCAACGAATGGGAAGCTGGGGGTGGCATTGAGGTGTTGGCGAAGGAGGCTGCGGCGCGCGGCGCTATGATCGGGAATTCGATTACCGTTGGGCCGGATCACAGTATCTCAATCGAAACCGAACTCAGCCCGGTGGAACAACCTTTCCTGCACGATCACCAGATTGACGGCACGCCGGTCCTGCCTGGTGTCATGGGAGTGGAAGCATTCGCCGAGGCCGCAGCATTGCTTTTTCCCGCACTAACGGTGGCATCGGTTGAAAACGTGAACTTTGTTGCGCCCTTTAAGTTCTACCGGAACGAGCCGCGCACGGTCTCGGTTCGTGTCCGGCCTCGCTGGGAAGAGAACGCGGTGCTTGCTGATTGTGAATTGTTAGGAAGTCGCATACTTCCCAATCAAAAAGAGCCGCAGGTCACAACGCACTTCACAGGAACGGTGCGGCTTACGAAGGAGTTGTCGACCGGGGCGACGGCACGGCCGATCGGCACGCCAACGGGTCAGATGATCGATGCCAAGCTCATCTATGGCGTTTACTTCCATGGGCCGGCTTACCAAGTATTGGAGCGCGGCTGGTGGAACGGGATTCGCATGATTGGCCTTCTGAATGACAGGCTTCCAGCTAATCATCATCCACCAAATCTTAAGTTGATGCTGGCGCCTCGCCTGATCGAACTTTGCTTCCAGACTGCAGGGTTGTGGGAACTGGGGGTGCAAGGGCGGATGGGATTGCCATTGCACATCCATCAAGTTCGTCTGGAACGCAATCCTGAGCAGACGGAAGGACGCTTGTATGCGACCGTCACTCCCGATCCGGATAATGGGGGGTTCGACGTCGAGGTTATTGATGCTGCCGGAATACGTTACATGCACGTAACTGGCTATCGCACAGTGGCGCTTCCGCAGGGGGCGGATTCCGAGGCTCTGAAATCACTACAAACAGCCATGTCGCTGCAAGCTGTGGCGGCGTGACGAGACAACCTGGCTGCCACACCCGTTGCGTCTGGGGGGCTTATGCGGCACGACTTTCAGCGTGTGGCCATCGTCAACCGCGGTGAAGCCGCCATGCGCTTCATCCATGCGGCTCGTGAATTCAATCAGGAGTACGGCACAGCGCTGCGCACCATTGCGCTTTTCACCGAGCCCGACTGCCGGGCCATGTTTGTGCGGGAAGCGGATGAGGCTTTCTGTCTCGGACCGGCACACCTGATCGATGCGCACTCACAGCAGCAGAAGAGCAGCTATGTGGATTACGACACGCTGCAGAAGGCGCTAGTTCTTTGTCAGGCTGAGGGGGTGTGGCCGGGCTGGGGCTTCGTGGCCGAGCATGCCAATTTTGCTGAACTTTGCCGCCACCTCGGAATTGTGTTCATCGGCCCAGAAGCCGACGTCATGAGGAGGGTGGGAGACAAGATCGCGTCCAAACTCTTGGCCGAGGAAGCGCAATTGCCGGTGGTGCCCTGGAGCGGGGGTCCGGTTGAAAGCATTAGGGAAGCCGAAAGGCACGCAGCGCGACTGGGATATCCATTTTTCTTCAAAGCTACGGCAGGAGGGGGAGGCCACGGCATCCGTTTTGTGGAGTCGCCGTCTGAGCTGGCGCAAGCATTCGAAAGAGCTCGCTCCGAGGCTTTCAAAGCTTTCGGAAATGGCACTGTATTTATGGAGCAAGGGGTGCCCAAGGCGCGCCACGTGGAGGTTCAGGTCATCGCTGACCACTACGGGACCACCTGGGCTGTCGGCGTGCGTGACTGCACTATCCAGCGCCGGCATCAAAAAATTATGGAGGAAGCGCCTTCGCCGGCGCTCACGTCTGAACAATACCAAGCCTTATGCGATGCTGCCGTGACGCTGGCCCGGGCGGCGGGCTACCAGAACGCAGGCACCGTCGAATTCCTGTACGAGCCGGATGAACGCCGTTTTCTGTTCATGGAAATGAATACGCGACTGCAAGTCGAGCACCCCGTCACCGAATGCACCACCGGATACGATTTGGTGAAGCTGCAGATTCATGTCGCGCGGGGCGGCAAACTTAGTCCAGAACCTCCCCGGTCCACCGGGCATGCGATCGAGGTGCGCCTCAATGCTGAGGATCCCGACAACAGCTTTGCTCCTGCGCCGGGAATTGTAGAGAGATTCAGGATTGTGGGCGGACCCGGTGTGCGTGTCGACACCGGGCTAGCGGAAGGTGACTCGGTGCCCGCGGAGTTTGATTCCATGATCGCGAAGATCATTGGTTACGGGCGGACCCGGCAGGAAGCTCTGGCACGACTATGCAGGACATTGCGCGACAGCGTTGTCGTAATCAAAGGCGGCACGAGCAACAAATCCTTTCTTTTGCAACTGTTGAACCGTGCCGAAGTACAGCAGGCGAATGTGGACACAGGGTGGCTGGACCAGGTGGCGGAAAATGGCGAGCATGTGTGCGGCCGTTATGCAGAAGTCGCTCTGGTACAGGCTGCGATCAATGCTTATGACGCTGCGCTCGCGATCGAGCAGAGCCAATTCTATGCTTCGGCGGTGCGTGGGCGTCCACAGGTGCGGCGGGAGATTGGCCGCACCGTCGCGTTGTGCTATTCCGGCAATTCCTACTCGCTCAAGGTTTCCCGTATCGGGCCGAATCATTACCAAGTTGAGTTGGATGGAGTCCGGATCGATGCTCTCGTCAATCGTGTGGACGGCTTTCAGAGCTGGCTGACGGTGGCCGAACGTCGTTTCAATATCGTTTCGACGGCCCACGAACTGAACTACCGCATTGAAGTAGACGGGTTCTCTCACCGCATCGACCGGGATGATGGCGGAATCGTGTATGCGCCGGCGCCGGCCGTAGTTGTTTCTGTTGCCGTGAAGCCTGGGGATGAGGTCTCGGTTGGCGAGCGGCTCGCCGTGCTGGAAGCAATGAAGATGGAAATGCCGGTGGTCGCAACATTCTCGGGATGTGTTCGCAGTGTCATGACGATCGCGAACGTGCAAGTGGACACGGGAACACCTCTCATCCAGATCGAGCGTACATCCACCGAAGCGGAGACGCACAGTTCGGAGCGGCTCGAATTTGCGGATCTTGTCCGTGCTGATGAAGAATCGGTAACCCGCGCGGACAGCAGGTATCTTGAGGAAGTACAGCAGTTCATGTTGGGCTTCGATGTTGATCCGGCACAAATTGCGCGTTTGCTCGGCAAGTTCACTCAGGCTCATCACACGTACAGCGACAGCCCTGCCGCGCAGAAGCGCCAGGACGAAATACTAAATATTTTTGTGGACGTGTGCTCGTTGTTTCAACGCGACAAAGTACCTGATCACTCCAGTGGAGAAACGCCCAGCGCCGAGGCTCATCTTTTTGCCTATCTACGAACATTAGATGTCAGCGGTGAAGGACTGCCTTCCAGTTTCATCGAGGCTGTGCGCCGGGCACTCGCGCATTATGGGGTCAACTCTCTCAAGCACACGCCGCAATTGGAGCAGAGCCTACTTTGGCTGTACAAATCCCACCAACGTGTGGAACATCAGGTGGCACCAATTCTGAATTTATTGGAGCGCCGGCTTGAGCAGGCCGAGGTTAACGGGCACGAATCCTTCCGCACGCTGCTCGACCGCATGATCTCCGTTACCAATGGACTCTTCCCTGCGATCAGCGATATGGCACGTGAGGTGCGCTATCGCTGCTTCGACCAGCCGCTGTTTGAGCGGACTCGAAAACAGATTTATGGCGAAGCCGAGGGACATTTAAATTATCTAGCCCAAAATCCGCACGGCCCGGAGCGGCAGGACAAGATCCGAGCGCTCATTGATTGTCCGCAACCCTTGCTGAACCTGTTTTCCGCATATTTCGGAACCGCCGATGAAGCCTTGGAGCATGTAATGCTCGAGGTCCTCACCAAGAGGTACTACGGCTTCCAGTCACTCGAGAAACTCCGGTCGCACAGGTTGGACGGTCACATCTTTGTTAGCGCCGAATACGAGGATGATGGCAAACGGGTTCATCTGATCACTACCCGTTCACCGCAGAGTGCCTTGCTCGAATCGGCAAGAAAACTGTTCCCCCTGCTAGAGAAACTACCGGCGGAAGAGGATGTCGCGTTGGATCTTTATGTTTCACAGTCCGACGGGCAGCATGCGGATGAGATTGAGCATGAGCTTCAGATTCTACTGAATCAGGCGGGATTTCCCCGACCTATTGAGCGGATCGTGGTAGCTGTGGGAGCTCCCAACGGAGCGCAGCAGATCCATGGTAACCAGCACTTCACTTATCGGCTGTGTGAAGGCAGTTATAAGGAAAAGAAGTTTTATCGTGGTGTTCATCCCATGATCGGGAAACGGCTGCAGCTATGGCGGCTGGCGAATTTCAAGATCGACCGTTTGCCTTCTGCAGAGGACGTGTATTTGCTGCATGCTGTCGGCCGGGAGAATGCCAAGGACGAAAGGCTCTTTGCTGTCGCGGAAGTGCGCGACCTGACGCCAGTGCGCGACGAAACAGGGCGGATTGTTCAATTACCACATCTGGAGCGCATGTTCGCCGAAGCGCTGGCGGGCATTCGACGTTTTCAGTCGCGGCGCGCACCGCACGAGCGATTGCTATGGAACCGCATCCTGCTCTACGTGTGGCCTGCTCTTCACCTGGAAACGGATGAGTTTCAAAACATTCTCGACCGCCTCACTCCTGGAACGGAAGGTTTGGGAATCGAACAAGTGGTAGTTCGGGCGCGCACCCCCAATCCGGAGACCGGCGAACTCCGCGACACCTTTGTACGCATCTCCAGCCCGGGCGGAAGCGGTCTGCTCGTCACCTTCCGTCCTGCGAGCAAGCTGCAACCGGTAAAACCACTCAGCGAGTACGACCAGAAAGTAATTCGCATGCGGCGGCGCGGGCTTATGTATCCCTACGAAATCGTGAAAATGCTGACCCCATCGGCGGAAGACACGCGAGCTGAATTCCCTGCGGGCGATTTCGTTGAATACGATCTTGATGAAGAAGCAAAGCTTGTGCCGGTCCATCGACCCTATGGAGAGAATAAAGCGAACATCATCGTGGGGGTGATTCGCAGTTTTACCGAGAAGTACCGCGAGGGCATGACGCGGGTGATCGTACTCGGCGATCCGAGCAAGGATTTGGGCGCCATTGCGGAGCCGGAATGCCGTCGGATTATGGCCGCCCTGGATTTGGCTGCGGCCAAGCGTGTTCCCCTGGAGTGGTTCGCTATTTCTGCCGGAGCGAAAATCTCCATGGATAGCGGCGTGGAAAACATGGATTGGATCGCGCGGGTTTTGCGCCGTTTGGTGGAATTCACGCAGAGCGGCGGAGAAGTAAATCTAATCGTCAATGGAATTAATGTCGGAGCGCAACCCTATTGGAATGCCGAGTCCACCATGTTGATGCACACCCGCGGCATTCTTGTGATGACGCCCAGCGCCGCCATGGTACTTACGGGAAAACGGGCACTGGATTACTCGGGAAGCGTTTCGGCTGATGATAACCAGGGCATCGGCGGATATGACCGCATCATGGGCGTGAATGGCCAGGCGCAGTACTGGGCCGGCGATATAGACGAAGCGTGCCAGATTCTATTACGGCACTACGAGCATACCTACGTGATGCCGGGCGAGCGCTTTCCCAGGCCGTCAGCCACCTCGGATGCTGTCGATCGCGACGTACGTGCTTTTCCCCACAAGCAGAATGGAGAGGAGGGATTTGGCACGATTGGCGACATTTTCTCGGACGAAACTAACCCAGGACGGAAGAAGTCCTTCGAGATCCGCCGAGTGATGATGTCGGTCATCGACCAGGACCATGGCCCGCTGGAGCGTTGGGCTGGCATGAAAGATGCCGAGACGGCGGTGGTCTGGGATGCTCATCTGGGTGGACAACCGGTATGCCTCCTGGGCATCGAGTCCCGCCCAATTGCGCGGCTGGGCTTCGTTCCTGCGGATGGGCCGGACCAGTGGACAGCGGGCACTCTCTTCCCACTATCCTCGAAAAAGGCAGCGAGGGCGATCAACGCAGCCAGCAACAATCGGCCGGTAGTAATCTTGGCGAATTTGTCCGGATTTGATGGGTCGCCGGAATCCATGCGCAAATTGCAGCTGGAGTATGGCGCCGAAATCGGCCGAGCGGTGGTGAACTTCAAAGGACCCATGGTGTTTTGTGTCGTTTCGCGGTATCACGGCGGGGCATACGTGGTCTTTTCGCGGATGCTGAACGAAGGTCTGGAAGTGGCGGCGCTGGAGGGCACGTATGCCTCTGTCATCGGCGGTGCGCCCGCGGCGGCTGTGGTATTCGCCAGTGAAGTGGAAGCACGTACCCGGAAGGACGCGCGGCTGATGGAACTCCAGCAAGCGATTGCAAAGGCGGACGGCGTAGAAAAAGGACGGCTGCGCAAGCAATGGGAAGAAACGTTCAAGGTTGTGCATTCGGAAAAGCTGGGAGAAATGGCCGCCGAGTTTGATCGCATTCACAGTGTCCACCGGGCCTTGGCAGTGGGCGCCCTCAATCACATCATCCCCGCCGCGAAGCTTCGTCCTTATTTGATCGACGCTGTGAGGCGTGGCATGGGGAAAGAGTTGAAACCGGCGATGGAAACAACCGTGGCCAAAGTTTTGCCAATTAAGCGGGTTGCTGTGTTTCCCAAGCCTGGAGCTCTCCATGAAGGTCTTCTGGTTGGAACAGACGGAAGCGGATCTGCCCGACGGAAATGAATGGCTGAGCGAAAGCGAAGCTGTACGCCTGAACGGCATGCGCTTTCCAAAGCGACAGTCGGAGTGGCGCTTAGGACGTTGGACGGCTAAGCGGGCGCTGGCTTCGTGCCTGAAGTTTCGGGGCGGCCCAGAGTATCTGCGGCTGCTGGAAATACGGTCAGCATTCTCGGGAGAACCCCAGGCATTTGTGGAGGGCAAACCCGCGCCGGTAACCGTGTCGCTGAGCCACCGAGCGGGCGTCGCGCTCTGTACGATTGTGCTCTCAGTCGCCAACCTGGGTTGTGATTTGGAGAAAATCGAAAGTCGCGATGATGTCTTCATCGCCGATTACTTCACCCGGGAAGAACAACACAGTCTCGCGGGAGTGCCGGTTGAGAGCCGGGATTGGCTGGTAACGCTGCTGTGGAGCGCGAAGGAAAGCGCTCTGAAAGCCTTGCATGAAGGACTGCGGCTCGATACCCAATCGGTGAATGTGCAAGTCGGGCCGTCCCACGGGGCATCGCTCGATGATAGTGATGGAAAGCTGCGGTCAAAGGGCAGATGCCACCGCGCTGTCTGGTATCCCTTAGAAATTCAGTTTCACGAGACAAATCTCTTTCAAGGTTGCTGGTGCCGCGAGGGCGATCTGGTACGAACAATAGCCGTGGGCGCGCGCGAGATCGAGCCAGTGCCAATCGAGCTGACTTCGAGCAGGCCCCTGCTCTTAAAGGCTCGCGTCCATAACCCAAACTTATGCAGCCATGAATTTGCGCACAGCTAACGACGTTTTCTTTTCGATCATCGAGCGGGACTTATCTCGCGTGATGATGCAGCGAGAAGCAATCGATTGGGTTCCGATTTCTGCGGGAGAGCTTTCGCGAAACGTCTATGGCATTGCCGAAGGCCTAGTCTCGTGGGGCATTTCGCGCGGCGACCGAGTCGCAATTCTGAGCGAAAATCGGCCGGAATGGACGACCGCTGACTTTGCCATTCTACTGATGGGCGCAATCACTGTGCCCGTCTACTCCACGCTCACCGATCAGCAGGTCGCGTACATTCTGGCGGACTCTGGGGCTCGTGTCGTTTTTGTCTCCACGGAAAAACAATTGCAAAAAGTACTCGCCATCCAGGGCCAGACCAGAGTCGAAAAGGTCGTTGTCATGGATGGTGTTCAGACGGCGCACGCATTTTCGATGCAACGGCTCATGACGGCCGGTCCCCGCAACTCCACAATTGCTATGCAAAAAGAAGCGGCTTCCGTTACACAAGATGATCCGGCCAGCATCATTTACACGTCGGGAACCACGGGAACACCGAAAGGCGCCATCCTTACGCACGGCAATCTAGCATCGAATCTTTCCTGTTCGTTGGCCGGTTTTGATGCCGGACCGGGAGATATCAGCGTTTCGTTTTTGCCGCTGTCCCACGTAACCGCCCGCCATGTTGATTTCTCACTGCTTTATCATGGTGTCACACTGGCTTACTGCCCATTTATCGATCAACTCGCTCGTGCATTGCAGGAAGTCAAACCCACAATCTTCGTCGGTGTCCCTCGGGTCTATGAAAAAATCCACGAACAAACGATCCAGAAGACCAGGACATTTCCGAAGAACGTGATTTACCGATGGGCTGTTTCTGTAGGGAAGAAACACAGAACCGAAACGCTGGGCGGACGTAAGCCCGCAGGACTCGGCTGGAAAATCGCTGACAAGCTTGTGTTTTCAAAAATTCGAGGTGGGTTAGGCGGGCGTGTACGCATTCTTATTTCCGGAGGAGCGCCTCTTGGCCGCGAGGTGGCCGAGTGGTACGCGAGTGTCGGTGTTCGTATCTATGAAGGCTATGGGCTGACCGAAACTTCGCCCGTCATTGCTGTTAATAACCCCAAGGCCCACAAAATCGGAACAGTAGGCAAACCGTTGCCAAACATCGAGGTAAGGATTGCCGACGATGGCGAACTGCTGGTGCGCGGGCCCTCAGTATTCCGCGAATATTGGAACCGACCCGAAGACACGCGTCAGGCCTTTGTCGATGGATGGTTCAAGACTGGTGACATAGCTCATTTGGATGAAGACGGTTTCCTGGTGGTCACCGACCGCAAGAAGGACCTGATTAAGACCTCGGGAGGAAAGTTTATTGCTCCGCAACCGCTGGAGAACTCGCTGAAGCACAATGCGCTGATTGCCGAAGCCGTAGTCGTGGGCGAGAAGCGCAAATTTCCAGCTGTGCTGGTCGCTCCTCATTTTCCGATGCTGGAGGAGTGGGCAAGAAAAAACCAGGTTTCCTTTGCCTCACGTGCCGAGTTGGTCGCCAATCCGCGGGTGAAAGCGCTCTATTCAGGGATCGTCGGCGACCTGAATCAAAACCTTGCACGTTTTGAAAAGCTGAAAAAAGTTATTGTCATTGCAGAGGAGTTCTCCATCGAGACCGGAACTCTGACGCCTACGATGAAACTGAGACGCCGGGTGGTGGAAGAGCGATACCGCGAGCAGATCGAGCGATTGTACGCGCAGGCCGGGTCTGAAAGACTAACGGAGCAAGAACCGCAGCGAGTCACGCATGAGGACTAATGAATCCGGTATCCTCATGTCATTCAACTTTCTACCTTCAAGTTGAGCAGTCGAGGAATGATGGTTGCCGAGGGCAACCCGCCTGAGGAGTCGAGTTATGAAGAGGATTAATAAGGTTGCTGTGCTGGGCGCGGGTACGATGGGAGCGCGGATTGCTGCGCACATGGCCAATGCAGGAGTGCCCGCATTGCTGTTCGACATCGTACCGCCGGACGCGGACGGGCCGGTGCGCAACAAGATCGCCTCGGCAGGCCTGGAAGCCGCGATCAAGTCGAAACCGGCAGCCTTCTTCGAACCGTCGCTTGCCCGGCTGGTGACGATTGGCAATTTTGATGACGATCTGAAGCGATTGGCGGAGGTCGATTGGGTCATTGAAGCGGTTGTCGAGAATCTCGACATAAAGCGCTCGCTATTGAAGAAAGTAGAAGCAGTTCGCCGGCCGGAAACGATTGTTACTACAAATACGAGTGGATTGCCGGTCAGCAAAATCGCGGAGGGCTTCCCGGCGGCATTTCAGCGTTCCTGGTTTGGGACACATTTTTTCAATCCGCCTCGTTATATGCGGTTGCTCGAGATTATTCCAACGCCGGAGGCCGATCCGGCGGCCATTGAAGCGATCACGCACTTTGCGGACGTACACCTTGGCAAGGGTGTCGTGCTGGCCAAGGACACTCCCAACTTCATCGCCAATCGTATCGGCACGTTTTCTGTTCTCAATGTTATGCGACTGATGCAGGAAATGGATCTGTCGATTGAGGACATCGATGCACTTACCGGGTCGGCGGTGGGTTGGCCGAAATCGGCGACATTCAGGACCATTGATCTAGTCGGCTTGGACATTCTGAGCCACGTGGTTGGCAACATGACCCAGAATGTGCGCGACGAGCGCAGCGATGTGAAACTTCCCGACTTCTTCCGGCACATGCTGGAGCGCAAATGGCTCGGGGACAAAACCAAGGGAGGCTTCTACAAGAAGACCAAGGTTGGCGAATCGAAAGATGGCGATCGTCTGGCGCTTGACTGGAAGACTTTGGAATACCGTCCCCGGCAGAAACCTAAGTTCCCTGCCCTGGAGATGGCCAAGAACATCGAGGAGACTGGTGCGCGATTGCGGACCCTGCTTGGGCTCAATGGAAGTGTTCCACAGAAGGGAGACAAGGCTGGACAGTTCCTCTGGTCATCGCTTTCTGATTTGTGGACCTACGCGGCAAACCGCGTGCCGGAAATTTCCGATTCCATGGTGGAAATCGACCGCGCGATGCGCCTGGGGTTCAATTGGGAACTGGGTCCATTTGAATTATGGGATGCAGCGGGGGTTGAGCAGACGGTCGGCCGAATGAAGAAAGAAGGCAGGCCGATTCCGGCGAATGTGGAAAAGCTGCTGTCATCCGGAAAGAAATCCTGGTATGTGGACGATTCTGCGTCCGCTGATGGCCGCGCTTTCTTCGATCTCGCCAACGACAACTACAAGCCGGCAAGAGTCCCTGAGGGCGTGTGGTCGGTTACGGTAGCCAAGAAGTCGAAGGGTGTGGTGAAGAAGAACTCCGGCGCATCCCTGCTTGATATCGGCGACGGCGTGGGCTGCATCGAGTTTCATTCCAAGATGAATGCGATCGGCGCCGATATTGTCCAACTTATTACGCAAGCATTGAAAGCGGATGGCCCGGGCGATGCCTTCGAGGCGTTCGTGATCACCAACGACGCCGCGAATTTCTCCGTGGGCGCCAATCTGATGCTTCTACTGCTATCGATCCAAGAGCAGGAGTGGGACGAGGTGGACCTCGCAATTCGCCAATTCCAAGCCATGACGCAGGCCATCAAGTTTTCGCCGAAGCCGGTGGTTGTGGCGCCTTTTGGATTGACGTTAGGAGGTGGCGCGGAGATTTCCCTGCATGGGGCCGCCCGACAGCCGCACGCAGAACTCTATATCGGCCTGGTGGAAGTTGGGGTTGGCCTGCTGCCCGGTGCAGGCGGCTGCAAGGAGATGCTGGTTCGAGCCGTCGACACCGCGACTTCTATACGCAAAGACGGGCGGGGGGAATCGGTCGAGCTGATGGAGGCGATGAAGAAGACTTTTGAAACAATCGCGATGGCGAAGGTGGCCACATCGGTACAGGAGGCACGCGGGCTTGGATTTGTCTCGAAGAGTGACAGCATCACGATGAACCGCGACCGTGTGCTGTCGGACGCGAAGCGGAAAGCGCTGGAACTGGTTCGCTCCGGCTACGAGGCGCCAATTTCGCGGACCGATATTCCTGCTCCCGGCGAGAATGTCCTTGCCACCTTGAAGTTGGGCGTTCACATGATGCGCCAAGGTGAGTACATCAGCGACCACGAAGCGAAAGTTGGAAACAAACTCGCAGAGGTGCTGTGCGGCGGAAACGTGTCACCCGGCACACCGGTGAGCGAACAGTACATTCTGGATTTGGAACGCGAAGGCTTTAAATCGCTTTGCGGTGAGCGCAAGACACAAGAAAGAATTCAGTACACGCTGAAGACGGGAAAGGTGCTGCGCAACTGAGCATCAGGCGCTAAAGGCCACACTAACTTCCACAGCTAGGGGCACGAGGAAAGTCGTGTCCTTCCCAATTGGGGAGCATGAATTCAGTTCCCCCACGAGCTACCGTGGCGCATTACTTTGCCGGCCATTGCTCCGGTCAGGTGGCCATCATCGTACTCGAGTATTCCGTTTACAAAAACAAACTTGACGCCCTGCGACAACTGCGTCGGTGATTCATAGGTGGCTTTGTCCTGGATGGTAGCAGGGTCGAAGATGGTGATATCGGCGAAATAGCCCTCCTTCAACAGCCCCCGATCCCGCAGCCTTTCCCGCTGCGCGGGTAAGGACGTAATCTTCCGGATGGCCTGTTCCAGCGGGAGCATGTGCTGGTCGCGCGCGTAATGACCCAGAAAGCGGGGCATGCTGCCAAAGGCGCGGGGGTGCTCGTGTGGCTCAAACAGCGGTCCGTCGAGCGAAAGCTCAGTTGCATCCAGCCCGATGCTCGTCCACGGCTGCTTCAGACCGTAACGCAGGTCATCTTCGTTGGCGATGAAGTAAATTGCTCCGGTCTGAGCTTTGTCGGCGAGGACTATGTCAAAAAGGGTGTCTAGCGGATCCGTCTTTTGCGTGGCAGCGATTTGCGCGAGTGTTTGCCCATCATACTTTTTCAAATCGGCATTCACAATGCCGGAGACCAGTACGCCGGACGCGCCGCCGCTACCCAGGTAGAGATTTTCCCAGTCGGCGTGTTCCGTGGCCATCTCCTGCTTGATCCTGGAGCGAATCGCCGGGTCTTTCAGGCGCGTCAACAGCTTTTCGGTGCCCCCCTCGGCTACCCACGGTGGCAGAGCCGATGCGAGGGCCGTTCCCCCGGCTACGTAGGGATACATGTCAGCGGAGACGTCCTGACCGGCATCGCGCGCGGTCTGGATCATGCCCACGATTTTTGGCATCGAGCCCCAACGCGGCTTGCCAATCACCTTCAAGTGGAAAATTTCGACGGGCAGGTGGGCCTGCTTGCCGATGCGGAGAGCCTCTTCAATGGCCGCGACTTCTTCGCGCCCTTCGCTGCGCATGTGAGTGGCGTAAATACCGCCGTACTGTCCTGCGACCTTGGCGAGTTCGATGAGTTCATCCGTCTTGGCATAGTGGCCGGGAGGATAAATAAGAGATGTGGAGATTCCGAATGCCCCCTGTTGCATTGCCTGCGCAACCAGGCCTTTCATTTTCTCAAGGTCTTCAGGGCTGGGTGCACGATCGGCATTGCCCAGCACTGCCTGGCGGACCTGCGCGGCTCCGACATAGGTTCCGATATTGAGCGGCGTGCCGGCTTTTTCCAGGCGATCAAAATACTCGGAGAGCGTCGACCAGTCTACTTTCAGGTGATATTGATCCAGTTCGGGTTGCAGCTCCGCAATGGTGAGCCCGTCCTGGGGAGCGACGGAAGCTCCTTCGCCGGTGATCTCCGTCGTGATGCCCTGGGAAAGCTTGCTCAACGAACGATGATCAATCAGGAGCGAATATTCCGACTGTCCCAACATGTCGATAAAACCGGGGGCCACCACGAGCCCAGCGGCATCAATTGTTTTTTTCGACTTCGCATTCGCCAGATTGCCGATGGCGGCGACGCGGTCACCGCGAATGGCCACATCGCCTGAAACCCATGGATTTCCCGAGCCGTCAATGATTCGGCCGTTTCGAATAATAACGTCATAAGATGCATTCTCTTCGGCCGCGGGGGTGAGCTGGGAATCGTACGCCGCAGAAGCAATTTGCCCAAGGGCTTCACCTGCAATTTTCTGAATGGCTTCGGGATCATTCATGGGTGCAGACACCATGTTGACGTAACTCGCAAACGCGACATGCTCGCCCGTGGAAGTTTGCAGGTAGCCTGATAGCCCTTTGCCGGTAACCAACAGGTTTTTATTGAGCGCGTCGTAAACGGCATAGGTGCCGGTTTTGGCTTGGACGTGTCCAGCCGCAGGGGAGTTCACCTGAATGTCGAACAGAGTGCCGTCCCGGCCCAGAAGCGGGAGTCCGCGATGAAAATCTTCAAAATCCTTTTGCGCCGCCATGAAAGCGAGATAGCGCACAATGAAGTCGGGAGTGAAATAAGCATTGCCGCCGGCGCCGTCGCTCTGCGATGCGGCAGTCAGGTCGAGCTTCGCTTTCTCCAGGAAATTGTGTTCCAGGTCGAAACCAGCCTGATCGATCTCTTTATCTTTATGCGCGACCAGCGCCCCTAATAAAAAGGGGCCCATGGAAGCATGAAGGTTCTGACTCAACTTCAACGTGATCTTCACGTCTTCTTTCAAAGGGGGAGAGATGTGCTCGGCAATCAGATTCTCCGGCTTATAGTTCGCGCTGAGGACCTTGAAATCGGGAATACCGCCGGCGGGAATAATCGCGACTTTCACGCCCTGCGCGTTGAGCGCTTCAGCAAGCACAATTGCAGCAAAGCGACTGGGCTCGGGTACCGCGTATGCGACCATTTCCGGTGGCTTACCCAGAGGAAAGGTACCGGTCAGAGTCACAGTTCGAGTGCCGTCTGCATTGGCCTTCTCCGACGTGTAGTTCAGATTGCTGGAGGAATCGGCTTTGCCGGTTGTGGTCTGGTTGATGATCTGCACATAGGCCGTTTTGGGAGAGACCTGCAGCTTGACTGGAGCTCCCTCTTTATCAGCGGGGCTTGCGATTACATCGATGACATTGTCGTTGACTACAATCGGCGAGAGAACGACATTCGTACCTAGTTCGCGATCGCCTTCGGGAAACAGGCTTACATCCACGAGCACTCTTCCCTTCACCCGTCTGATTCCTTTATCCGCAATCTGCTTTGCCACTTGTTTGACTACGAGCAAGGGATCTCCCAAACCCTTGCTGTTTGGGCCGCCATAAGAATGATCCATGTTTTCGTAGCCCAGTGTCCCGTCCGGATTGATTCGCCCGGAAAGATCCGGGTCACCACTGGCCACCAGCACAATGTCACCGTCCAGAGTGCCGTCTTTTTTGATGGGTCCTGTTCGGTAGGCGCGAGTGTGGAAGCGATAGTCTGCTCCCAGCAACTCCAACACGGTTCCCTCGGTGAGCAGCTTGGTCGTGGAACCCGGAACCATGAGCTTATCCGGGTTGAATTGATAGAGAACCTTTGCGGTATCGAGAGAATAAAATTCGATGCCGAACGTTGAGTGTGCGAATTCCGGGCGGTTCATTACAGCTTGAATGCGAGCCGAGAGGTTGGAGGGCGCTTGCGCATAAGCCATTACTGAACAAAACAACATCGAAAGCACAAGAAACGATAAGCAGAATTTCTCGCCTCCCGGAAACTTCCCTGCGGCCTTTATCACAGGTTCCCCTTTCAGGCGCTCACGCGCACGCCATCGTTCCAAATCTTGGATCGTACGGCAAGGCGATCGATCAAGTCGTTCTTGACTGCGTAGCCCAAGCCCGGAGAAGTGGGCGCAGTAATCGTGCCTCGAGCACTGACCTCCACTTCCGGCTCAATGATGTCCTCGGTCCAATAGCGCTGGCTGGCGGAAACATCGCCGGGGAGGCTGAACCCGGGCAGGGTTGACATGGCGATGTTGTGGGCGCGTCCAATTCCCGACTCCAGCATGCCACCACACCACATGGGCACATTTCGTGCCAAGCACGCCTCGTGCACTTTGCGGGCACCGCTATGCCCTCCGACGCGTCCCAGCTTCATGTTGATGATGCGACACGCTCCGGATTCAATTGCTGCCACAGCGTGTCTCTCCCCATTAATGCATTCGTCCAGACAGATGGCAGTTTTCAGTTGAGACTGGAGGCGGGCATGAGAATAAATGTCGTCCCACTCCAGCGGCTGCTCAATCATCAGCAAATCGAACCTATCCAGACTGCGAAGAACATCTGAATCTTCGAGGCGGTATGCGGAGTTGGCGTCCACAGACAAAAGGATGTTGGGGAATCTGCTGCGGACAGCGCTCACGAAATCGATGTCCTTGCCTGGCTTAATCTTCAGCTTAATGCGCTGATATCCGCACTCCAGTTCTTGTTGCACCTTGGCCACCAGCGCTTGCGGGTTTTCGCGGATTCCCAAGGAAACTCCAGACGCAAGCTCGTCTCTGGTGCCGCCCAGCAATGACCAAAGGGGAATACGTTTCTGCTGGCTCTCGATGTCCCAGAGCGCATTTTCTATGCCTGCCTTTGCCATGTTGTGACCGCGAACTCCGACAAAAAAAGCAGGCACTTCCGCAGCTGACGCAATTTTCTGCCCAATGACTGCGGGAGCAAGAAAATCAGAAACAACGTGCCAGGCCGTATCTGTGGTTTCGGCATTGTAGAAGGGAGCCTCCCCGGCGGTAATTTCCGCCCAACCGCGGACACCGTCGGCGATCATTTCCACCAGGAGGATACGACGCTGGTGCGTTACCCCGAAGCTGGTTTCAAACGGGGCCTTTAACCGCATGCCGATCTCGCGAAGGGTTATGTTTTCTATTCTCATGTGCTCACCGCCCGACTCCTTGTAGAACCAGGGGATAGCAGCTGTCAATAGAAATTGCACCAAATGGTGTTTCTGATTGACATCGTGCACCATCCGGTGTAAAGGTAATTTCCTCCCAGGGTCTCACCGGTGCAGCGATTGGAACTGTGAGCCGCCGCGCTTCGCAATCACAGAGGCGAGCCCGGTGTTCTTACGGCCCGCGAAAGGAGAAGTGCCATGCACACGCCTCGTTCCTCCCGGACCTTTCAGATCACAATCTTGCTTTTCGCCTGCAGTGTGTGGACGTTGGGGCAAACCGCACAGACTGGCGCATTGACCGGAGTCGTGACCGATCCAAGCGGCAGCGTATTGCCGCAGGCAGCAGTCTCGGTATTGAACGTCGGCTCGGGACAGGAGCGAACTACCAAGACTCAAAACAACGGGCGCTATTTTGTGCCATTGCTGCCCCCGGGAACATACCGGGTCGAGGTTTCGCAACAAGGCTTTAGAACCGCCGCTTATGAACAGGTGCGAATCAATATCACGGAGACTGCAACTCTCAATGTGCAACTTCAGATCGGTTCAGTGAAGGAGACAATTTCTATCGAAGCTGAACCGATGCAGCTGGAAACCACCTCGAGCGCTTTGGGCCATGTGACGGATGAGCGCATGGTGGAAAGTCTTCCACTCGTAACGAGAAACTACACGCAGATTCTGGGACTATCACCAGGGGTTTCAGGAGAAGTCAACAACAGTGCGGCCATCGGGCGCGGCGACTCGAGCTTATCTGCGGCTACGGGAGGTTACTCTGTCGGCGGCTCGTCGACGAATGACAACAATTTTCAGATGAATGGTACGCAGGTGAATGACCTGATGGGTGAAGCCCAATTCAGCGGGGGCGTTCCTGTGCCCAATCCTGATGCCATTCAGGAATTCAAGGTACAGGTCGGACAATATGACGCTTCTTACGGACGCAATGGCGGCGCCAATGTGGATGTGGTCACTAAGTCCGGTGCCAATCAGTACCACGGCGATGTTTGGGAGTATTTCCGCAACACTGCACTCAATGCCAATGATTATTTTCTGAACCGGAACAAGCAGCCAAAAGGCGTGCTCGACCAGAACCAGTTTGGTGGCACGCTGGGCGGACCGGTCGTGAAGAACAAAGCGATGTTCTTCGCCTCTTACCAGGGCACGCGCGAGCGCGATGGGTTAGACACGAGTGGCGGCTGTTTGACTACCGGATTTCTCCCTCCCCTGAGCAATGATCCGGCCAGCCGCACTGCTGCTGCGCTGGCGCAACAGTTTAACGGGCAGTTCGGAGCACTAGGGGGGCCCATCACGTCGGCGGCGGAGATTTCCCCTACAGCGCTGGCGGTGTTGAATGCGAAGCTTTCGGATGGCAGCTTCGTCGTGCCGGGTGCTCAGACCGCCTCAGGTTCGAGCACCTTTACTGCGCCCTGTCACTATTCGGACGATCAATTCGTGTCCAATGTGGACTTGTATCAAGGGCAGAAGAGCCATGTCTCCGGCAAGTTTTTTTTCATGAACAGTAATCAGACAGGCGCCTTCCCCCCTAGCCAACTCCTTCCGGATGTCGCAACCGTACCCGGCTTCCCGCGAACCTTTACGAATGGATTTCGTAACTTTTCACTTACCCACACCTACGCCTTTAACGATCACCTCCTGAACCAAGCCATACTAGGGTTTCATCGGTTAGCAGCGAATGCGGATCAGGATTATCCGAAAGTTACCTTTGCCAACACGCCGGCATGCGCAGGAAGCAGCTCTGGTGTGTTTACTCTGAGCAGCGTGTGCGTACCGGCGCCGTCGTTTGACAATCCGTTCCCTAACATTGAAGTCGATAGTCTGGTACCCGGCGTAGCGTCAGTGGGCTTCAACGTTGGCGGCAACGGGCAAGGCATTGCCATTTATCAGAATTACTATGACTTCAGCGACTCTCTCGCCTATGTCCGGGGCAAGCATGCACTGCATTTCGGCGGCGGCATTGATCGTAGCCAAATCAACTTAAGGAAATTTCATTTCTTTGGTGGCTTGGTTTTTCCGAGCTTCCCGGATTTCCTGCTGGGCAATCCCTTCTTGAGCATTGACGTTCCCGGAGTTTTTGATCGGAATTGGCGAGTCTGGGACGGCAATCTCTATATTCAGGACGACTACCACATATTTCCGCGATTCACACTGAACCTGGGTTTCCGCTATGAACGTCAAGGGCAATTAGGCGAATACCTGGGCCGCGCATCGACCTTTAATCCTGCTCTCGCCAATCCCAACCCACCCCCGGCGGGAAGCTTCGATGGATTTGTTGTTGCTTCGAATTTTTCGGGCGGCACTATTCCCCCAGGCGTGACCCGAGCAAGCACCAATACCGCCATAGCTAACGATGGCCAAAACGGCTGGGAGCCCCGCATTGGCTTTGCCTGGCAACTTCCTGGGACCAACCGTCTGGTACTGCGCGGTGGCTATGGGATCTTTTACACCCGCACAACCGGAGAACCGTTCCTCCAACTGCTGGCCTCGCCCCCTTGGGGCACAATCCGGCAAATGATCATTCCAGGACCGATCGACAGTGCTCTTCCGCCCACCCCGGCTTTCCCTATATTCAGTCCCTATACCCCTCCATCAGCGGCAGCCCCTCTCGGATCGGATCTGACTCCACTCATCTTCGCTCAAGATTTTCGAGCACCCATCCTGCAGCGCTACAGTATGAATCTGCAGACCGCCATCGCTACCAACTGGATGCTGGAGGTCGGTTATCAGGGCAGCAGGGGCACCCGGCTTTTGCAAGGCAGAGGGTTCGATCAGGCCCTCTCTGCTTCGCCGTCCAGCCCAATCCGCGGTCAGACTTCGAACAATTTGGGAAATATCGGCTTGAGGGTGCCGATTGAGGGATTCGATCCGATTAATGCCACGCTTATCGAATCTGAGGGTGCTTCCTGGTACAACGCACTTGGCGCCAGCTTAAGCAAGCGCTTCAGTCACGGATTGCAGTTCCTGGCGTCCTACACATGGGCATCCGCCTTGGAAACAAATCCCGGATATGCCCAAGGGTCCTTTACCGGCGGCAGCCTTATAGGCGACCAGCACAGTGCCCGCGCAAACTACGGGTTTGACGACTTTATTCGACCGCAGCGGTTCGTTGTCAGTTATACCTATGAGCTTCCTGGTCCCAAGGGGCCGACGTCCTGGAAGACACGCGCCCTAGGTGGCTGGTCACTAGCCGGCGTGGCGACTTTCCAAAGCGGTCAACGGCTGACCATTGTTGAAACTAACAGTCTGAACGCATTCGGCATCAACACGATTGGCGGCGATCGCGCCCAACTGGCGGCGGGGTGCAGCAATCGCAGCGTGATGACCTCGGGCAATGTTACGGCCAGGCTGGATAACTATTTCAACGCTTCCTGCTTCACCCTGCCGCCGATCATCGGATCAGACGGTTTCGCAACGGGATTTGGGGATGCCGGCAATGGCGGCGTTACTGGCCCCGACCAGCGGAATTTCGATATCTCGATTATCAAAAATATTCCGATCCGCGAAAGCAAAGCGCTCGAGTTCAGGGCTGAATTCTTCAATGCCTTCAACACACCGTCCTTTGCGAATCCTTCACTGAATGCTGGTACGGCTGGCGTTGACCAAGTTACCGGATTGCCTTCCTGGCAGCCGGATCCTACTTTTGGCAGCATCACCAGCACGAGCGTTGCGCCGAGGATTATTCAATTTGCTTTGAAGGTATACTTCTGACGCATTGGGGCAGGACACATACGCGTCAGCTGAAACAGCCACATCTACAAATGAAAGCGGCGAGCGGAAGCACTCACAATAACGGCAATCTGCCCGAGGGCAAGGCGTGGATGACGGCGCTGGAGACCCGCTTCGAACGAGCTCAACCCAACCTGAATTCGAGCCGCAGCAAACTGATCCGGGAAATTCTCGAACATGCGGAGGACACCTATTTTCTTTCTTCGCGTGCCTTGGCGAAGCGGTACAACGTCGATAAAGCAACGGTGGTTCGAAGCATCCAGATCCTGGGTTACAAGAAGTATGCGGAATTTGCCGCTGATTTGCGGTCGCATTTTGTCACTCGCCTCACTCCTTACAAGTTGATGAAAGCGGCTGCCCGGGAGCACCGCAGCGTAGCGGATCACGTTCAGCACAGCCTTGAAATGGATGGGCAGAACCTGCAGGCGCTGAGAGCGCAGCTCGACTCCAACCAGATCATTCGATTGGCCAAGCAATTGAACCGTGCACGGCGAATCATTGTTGTCGGAGTCGACTTTGCGTTTTCGCTGTCTTACCTGTTGGCGTACGGACTGACCTCGCTAGGTTATGACGCAGAAGCTCCCATAGGGTCGGCGGGCAGCTTGCAGCAGAAGGTAAACCTCCTGGGCCCGAAAGACCTACTGATTGCCTTGAGCTTCGGACGCTGTTTACAAGCAACAGTGGACGCCTTACTACGAGCAAAGAAGAATGGCGTTCCGACTTTCGGAATCACAGACAGCGATAAAACTCCGATTGCGCGTTTTTGTGACTCATTCTGGCTGGCATCGATTGCAAATCCATCTTTTCATGGCTCGTATGTGGCGCCGACTGCCGCCATCGACACCCTGGTTGTGGCCTGTGCCCATATCCAACCCCAGCGGTCGCTGGCGGCATTGCAGCAGAAAGATGAGGACTCACACTCGCGCTGGTACTCCCCGCTTCCTGAGGAGCAGCGGACCGGGGCAAGAAAAAGAAGGAAGACCAGCAATCAAGAAGATGGAAGTGGATTCACGAATTCCGATAACGGGCACTCGGAATGAAGTCGGTTCACATCGTTCTCGCGTGACAGCGGCAAAGCGCTGCACATTCATCTCGCCAGTGCAGGCGTCGCTCAAAGGGAAGGAGCTACTGTGAAGATAGGCTCATCGCAGTCGGGAACCAGGAGTTTGCTGATGCGCATGTTGTTGGAGACGGCGTTATTTCTGTTGCTCGCCGGAACTTGCTGGGGCCAGAGACCCCAGGCTAATCCACTAGCCCCTAAAACAAAGGCCCCGGCGCCCGTGGAAGAAGCCGCAAAGGCAGGCTCGCACGAAATGACGCCGGATGATGTCGCGGCTTTCCTCGACGGCATCATGCCGCAGCAGCTAGCTAAGGACGACATTGCGGGCGCCGTTATTTCCGTGGTGAAGGACGGTAAGGTTATTTTCGCCAAGGGTTATGGGTATTCAGATGTAGCGAAGAAGACTCCCGTATCGGCGGATAATACACTATTCCGGCCCGGATCAATTTCGAAGTTGTTCACCTGGACCGCCGTAATGCAGCTCGTCGAACAGGGCAAGCTCGACCTCGACCGGGACGTTAATGACTACCTCGATTTCACAATTCCAGCAACTTATCCTAAGCCCATAACGCTGCGCAACATCATGACGCACACGCCCGGGTTTGAAGAAGTTATCCAGGAGTTATTCGTCAAAGATGCGAAGGACCTCAAACCACTAGGCGACTATTTGAAGCAACATTTACCCGCTCGCATTTTTCCGCCAGGAACCACACCGGCGTATTCCAACTACGCGACTGCGATGGCGGGCTACATCGTGCAGCGCGTGTCCGGGCAGGACTACTTTGACTACATCGACGAACACATTCTGAAGCCGCTGAATATGACGCATTCGACATTTCGCCAGCCGCTTCCAGAGTCGCTTAAGGGGCTCATGTCAATGGGCTACGATGTGGGGTCACAACCGGCAAAAGATTTTGAGTATGTCGAAGCTGCGCCCGCGGGAAGTTCCTCAGTCAGCGCGATGGATATCACTCACTTCATGATCGCCCATCTGCAAGATGGGAAATACGAAGCTGTACAGATTCTGAAGCCGGAGACAGCACGGCTCATGCATTCGCGGCAATTCGCAAATCTGCCCGCGATGAATGGAATGTGCCTCGGCTTTTACGAGGAGACCCGCAATGGCCATCGCATTATCGGCCATGGCGGTGACACGCAGTACTTCCACAGCGACTTGCACCTGGTTCCGGACGCGCAACTCGGCTTCTTTGTTTCCTACAACAGCGCCGGCAAGAGCGAGACCAGTGAGCGGGAAGCGGTCTGGCACGCCATCCTGGACCGATATTTTCCTTATCAGCCTCCTCAGGGCGAAGCGGTGAGCAACAGCGCTCAAGATGTTCAGAGCGTATCTGGGCACTACATCGTGAGCCGTCGATCTGAGAAAACGATCCTGAAAGTCCTCACGCCTACGGGTGAAGCCAAAGTTTACGGGAATGATGACGGCACCGTCAGTGCCAGTGATCTTAAGGACCCGAACGGCGAGCCAAAGAAATTCCGGGAAATCGCTCCCCTTCTGTTCCGGGATGTCAACGGACAGGACCAATTAGGCTTTAAACGGGACGCTGCCGGCAATCTTGTGGCAGTCATCGATTTTCCATTCATGGTTTTTCAAAAGGCTGCCTGGTATGAAAACAGCGCGTTCCAATTGCCGCTCATCATCGTTTCTCTGATCGTGATTGTGCTGGCCGTGATTCTCTGGCCGGTCATGGCCCTGATTCGGCGCCATTATCGAACGCCACTCACGTTGACGCCGCAGCAACGTCGCGTGCGGCTCCTGGTGCGGTTCACTTGCGTGATGATTGTGGTTTTCTTCACGGCGTATGCCACATTCTTCGCGCTCGCATTCAAGGATATTGGGCTCTTGAGCCCGCGAGTGAATCCCTGGCTGCGCTTAATTCAAATCGTCGGCTGGCTCGGAATTCTCGGCACCATCGTGGCAATTTATGGCGCATTGCAGTCGTGGCGTACACCACAGCGCTGGCTGGCAGCCCGCATCGGCGACACTTTGATCGCGCTGGGCTGTCTCGGGGTAGTCTGGTTTGTGTTTACCTGGAACCTGCTGCACTGGAGCCTGAAATATTGAACGGTTGCCGGTCTGACATCTTTTGGCTTGCTTACAACGTGATATTTGAGTGGCGTGGAGCGGGACACTGCTGGTACGCCTCGTGCTCACAAGGAACGGTGAATGTGCACGTCGCTTGAAGCGAGAGAAAGTCTGCGAAGGCCACTGTTGCGATTCTCCGAGACAGCAGGCTCCAGACTTTATGCAACACGTGAGAGATTTGCTTGCAAGTGATTGACAATATGGTGGCCAGGGACGGAGTTGAACCGCCGACGCCAGCCTTTTCAGTCTGGCGGTAAGCAGTATTTGCAAGAACTTAACAGGACTTGGGTGGCTGCGTAAGTCTTTTGGGACTCGCGAAGGGTGCTGTGTTCTTGGGCCGACATGTTGGGCTGGAACCGACGTTTCGCTACTTCGAGCAACTTCCTTTCTGTCTTGTCATCAAGCCGAAGATGCCGACCTTGCTAAACCGATACAGGTCTCTGGCAGGCGCTTTGCACCAGCGGGCGCTTAGCTTCGGGCGTGGCGGGATGTTCGTCCGCGACAGCCGTTCTCTTCCGGAGGATGTTCCGATTGGATTCCAGTTTCGGTTCGCAGAAGGCAGTGCAACCCGAATGTATGGATCTGGGATTTTGCGTTGGCAGCGACCGCTACCGCAGAAACTCCCCGCGGGCATGGGTATTGAGATCCTCCACCTTGACTCGGAAGCTCTTGACCCGGTCGTGCAGTGGATTTCGGACACAAAGCCTAGAGCTTTTATTCCAAGAGAATAGGATTGTCTGCGGCGCTCTGATGGACGTTAAACGTCCGGGCTCAGCGATTCGAAGATCATCGTCATGCTCATGCAAGGCCGAATCCGCGTTTGGATCATTGCGGCATCGGTCGTCGGGCTAGCGGCCCTGGCGGCCGTGAGCTGGTTGTCTTACCGCAATACCAGAGAGCTGATTGCAGCCAATCAGCGCCTCGCACAGGCCCACAAGCTAATCGAGGACCTTACCGGGCTCCACCTGCTGCTGGACGATGCCGAGTCCAGTTGTCGTGGTTATGCGCTGAGCGGGAAAGACGAGTACCTCAAGCCCTATGACGCGGCTCTCGTCCAAGTCGATATCTCCACACAGGTACTCCGCCATGATGTTGCACACGATACCAATCGTTCCCTGCAATTTCAGCAACTGGAACCAACTATCCGGGCCCGGCTGGAGGTGTTGAAGGAGCTCGTGAACGCACGGCGAAACGGCGGGTTTGAAGCTGCCGTCGGCGTCGTGCAGTCGAACCGCGGCAAGAGACTCGCGGATGAAATCCGGCAAAGGATCTCTCTCATGCAAACGGAAGAGCGGAACGATCTGCTCGACCTCGAGCGCGAGTCAAGAGAACGAGCGCGCACCACGATTCTTGCCGTAGGCCTGACCTGCCTGCTCGGA
>DASSIO010000281.1:0-2038 GCA_035691825.1 Terriglobales bacterium
CGACTCCCCCGTTTGGACTGAATCTGATTGTTGGAGCTTTAACTTCGTTTGACTACCCAGGGTCCACCCGGGCCGAAGCCCAGGCGGCCATCGAATTGACCTGCCCCCAGCTTTCGTTCACGTAAGAATACGACAAGTTACAACTGCCCTATCTCCGGTTTGAGCGGGGATGGGGTCTGGGGCAAGGGGCCGGCTTTTGAGGCCTCTTGCCCCAGTTCAGCTCTGTAGAAGTTCGCCGCCTGAGCTGCGGCAAATTCCTTCGGTGTTTTGTATCCCAGACTGCTGTGCGGTCGCTCCTCGTTGTACTCCGTCCGCCACGCCGCGATCTTGCGCCGCGCGTCGAACAGATTTTGAAACCAGCTCAGATTCAAACACTCTTCCCGCAAACGTCCGTGAAAACTTTCGACTCGCCCATTCTGCATCGGCTTTCCCGGCTGTATGTGCACTAACTCGATCTGCCGTTCTACGCACCACGCCAAGAAATGTCGGCTGGTGAGTTCCGGCCCGTTGTCACAACGAATCGCCAACGGCTGTCCGCGTTGGGCCACGATCGTCTCCAGTACTCGCGTCACTCTCCGGCTGGCGAAACTGGTGTCGACTTCCAACGCCAGACACTCCCGGGTGTAGGCGTCCACCACGCTCAGCACGCGGATGGTTCGGCCGCACTCTACCGCGTCGTGCACGAAGTCCAGCGCCCACTCCTGATTGGCCGAAGTTCGCACCACGAGCGGCTTTCCCTCCCGCATGCAATGCTTTCGTTTCTTCCGCCGGATCGCCAATCCCGCCTCCCGATACACCCGATGCAACCGCTTGTGGTTCACGTGCTCTCCCCTTCGTTGCAACAGCACCTGCAGTCGCCGATACCCGAAGCGCGGCTTCTCCCGCGCCAGCTCCACCAGCTTCGTCCGCAACGGCTCATCCGTTCGTTGCGACCGGTACCGATACGTCGTCACCGCCATTGTCATCAGTCGACACGCTCGCCGCTCACTGAAGGCATACTCTTGCTGCACCTGCTCGATTGCTGCCTTCAGCGCTACGAGCTCCAACCGTTTTTTCGGATCACCGACTGTAGTGCTTCCTTGTCCAGACTCAGATCCGCCACCAGCTTCCGCAGCTTCGTGTTCTCATCCCGCAGTTGCTTGGCTTCCTGCGCCTGGCTCACATCCATCCCACCGTATTTTGCTTTCCATGCGTAGATCGTGTGTTTCGACACGCCTGCCTCCCGCGCCACGTCTTCCGCTTTACGTCCCGCTTCCAGTTGCTTCAGCACCCCGATGATCTGCACCTCTGTGTGCCTGCTCTTCGACATACCCGCTTCCCCTTTCTTTCGCTGAAATCATACTCAGCTTTGTGCGGAAAGCGGGGAGCAGGTCACTCCGATAACCGTCCGTATTGGATCCGGACGCGCAAATGGTCCCAGTGTTAGACGTACGTATTCCAGACTCGGTTGCGGCCGCTCGTCCGATAAGGAATTGCACGCCCGCAGGCCTTCTGAGGTTGGAACCAGACGCTGCAGCTGCTTCCCACAACCGTTACAGATAGGATCAACTGCGCCAGCCAAGCGGGTCAAGGCCAGCGCTTGCGGCTTTACAAACTTTTACTTCGATTGACCTATTGTTTACTGGAAAGCCGATTTGAGCGCCGCCGCGACCGGGTGCTGCGCCTCGTATGCAGCAATCTCCGCCTCATGCTGCAGTGTGAGCCCAATGTCATCGAGTCCGCGCAAGAGGCAGTGCCGCACAAAGTCATCCATCGCGAACTTGGCCCGGAACCCCTGGTCATCCCGTACTTCGCGCTTCTCCAGGTCGATGGTGAGCTGGTAATTATCAATGTCGTGTGCGCGCTGCATGAGCGTTGCGAGCTCGACCTCGCTCAAGCGGACGGCAAGAAATCCGTTCTTAGCGCTGTTATTCGCAAAAATATCGGCGAAAGAAGACGAGATGACTGCACGAAATCCGAAATCGGCGAGCGCCCACACGGCATGCTCGCGCGATGATCCGCATCCGAAATTCTTCCCGGCGATCAGGATGCTAGCGCC